>CACWIN010000028.1 GCA_902760965.1 uncultured Bacteroidales bacterium
ACTGGACAAGGATCATTATGAGGGCATGGCCCACCTGGGTATTTGTGCCCAATTAGTATATTCGTTCTGACGCAGCAAGGGTTGCATTACAATAAATAAGACACAGTAGGAACGTTTACCTGTGTCATGCCCATTGTGACTCGAGGCATGGAATTCGACAGGAATATTGGTTCATATTAACCTATTAACAGATTTCGCTATGGATAAGTTTAGTACATTTCTATTTTGTTTCGTTTTAATGCTATCTGTAAACTCATGTGAACTTCTTAAACCAGACCACATGATTAGAGTGGTGAATAACAGTGACAGGGATATATATTGTCCAATTAGTACTCGTTATCCTGATACATTGAAAATTGAATATCACGCTGAAGCAGGAGATCTTGAAAGTAGGGTTAATGCACATTCATCTATAAACAGTCTCTTACATCGTGAGGACGGGGTTAGTCTATTTAAAAGAATACCTTCAGATACACTTTTGATTTTCGTTTTAGATGCACCTACGATTGATAGTATAGGATCTGGTCAAGATTGGAGTCCAGTATATAAATCAATGGATGATAAACAGTTGTATGATTGGCTTGTCAAAAAACACTATGTTTTAAGTTTAGATGATTTAGAGTGGCTGGATTGGACAATAACATACCCTTGATTGTAAGATGAAATGTTTTTTTCATTATTGTGTTTGGTAACTGGCGCTACTTGGATGGCAGAAAATGTTACCTGGTGAGGGTAAACTTGAGCGTCATGCCGGCATCGTGAGTGCTGGTGGGGAATGACGATGTTGATACCAGCGGGAAATTGCTCTGGTAATCGTAGTAGAAATTAAGGGTAAGCATGCGGCTGTAGGTGTAATCGGCCTGGAAGGAGAACTTTATGGCGCGGTTACCGCTTGTGGCCTGGGTTATTGACTCACGCAGGTTGCGGCACAGTGCATTCTGGTTGCGGAGTGAGAAATCCAGATTCAGGTTAAGGTCATTGCTTACCTGGTTGCGGCCGGACCCCTGCTTTGCTCCAAACAGCTTTAGTCCGGTAATCTTATAGCCTGCACCGGCTGTAATGTCATCGGACGATGTCTCTACCAACTGGACAGCGGTGGTGCTAAGTGTAAGGACGCGGGTCTTGCGATACTCAAATCTGGCCGATATGTTGTTCTTGAATGTCATGTCTACTCCGGCTAACGGCGAGAACGACTCGTTTATTGATACGGAGCTTATATTGTACATGGTACTTGGAATAGGATTGCCTGTAGTAACATCCTCAATGAATCCGCGGCCGTTCATGTACTCCATGTAGCTGTTGAACGTGTTAAAGCTGCCTATGGAATATACGCTCTTGTAGGCGTGTCTAAGATTAAAGCTCTTAAAGTACTTTTGGAAGAACGGCAGTTTGGACAGTCCGCTGTAGGTTATTGACCAGTTGGGCAGCATGCTAAGCATGGATGGGAACAGATCAAGTGATGCGTTGCGGGAATCGCGCCCGGTGTAGGCTGCAAGGAATGCAGGTATAAGAACATCCGATGAATACATGTCAACGCCACCGTTTATGTTGTCATAAGTTTGACCTGCACGACTGCTCTGGGCAGGATAACGTGCGTCTTGGTACATTGACTCAATCCGGTCACGGAAGGTAGGCAGGCTGTTAATGAAACGGTCAAATGTACGTGAGTGGTAATTGTTGGAAGGCGAATGGCTTTCAAATGCACTTCCAATGGTTATTACAGTCATTGTAAAACTACCGCCACGTGTACTGGGCATACCGGCGTACATGTATTGGATACGGTTAGAACCTGACTTGCTCCAACTGGCGTTTGCGTCAATCTTTATGTCGCTGAAAGGCTCAATCGTCATTTTTACCTGAAGGTCCTGGGTTGATGTTGATGAGGCCGAGTGTGCAACGCTGTCATTTGACAACAGCCAGTTGTTAGCCATGGCCTTGTACAGATAGTCATCGCCGGTAAAGCCGAATGCAAAGTCAAGTCCGGGAGCAAGCAGGCCCGATGCACTGTTCTGGCCAAACATCTGTGAGTTGGGCATAAAGCCGGGCAAGGACATGGAGTAGTTGTTGTGGTAGGTTAAAGATACGTTGCGGACCATCATAAGGACTCGCAGTCCCATATCAACGCCTTCGTGGAAATTGAACTCCCTTGTACGTACTGGTCTGTCAGGATCAGGAATGATCTTTAGGACAACGTCGAGCGTATCCTTTACCTTTATGGACAAACTGTCGCTTCCCAGTTTGCGGTATTTGAGCTTTACTTTTGTGCCGTCTTTTGTTGTGGCAGTCAGTTTAGGCGTGAATATTCCCAGATTGTGTTTGATTACATTTTTTTTACCGGGGATAAGCTGTACCTCCTGCTGGTAGTTCTTGGGCCTACGGGCGTTTTGAGTCTGTGGCCTGTTGGCTACATAACGGTTGTTTATTCGGTGCAGGTATGTAACCTTATTATATAAATTAAGCAGGTTTAACCGGCTGTTTACCGTTATGTTGCGGCGTGTTGATATTATGTTGCCGTATGACTTGCCGTCGGCATAGGTGGTTCCGCGGTTCCATGAATAGTTGGAGTTAAAGCTCATATCCATGGTGAGCCAGTCAAATGCCGGAATCTGGTTGAGCGGTAGGGTATACGATGCCTGGAATGACTGGCTGTAGTCAAGCGGACGACCAAGATTCATTATGCTCATCTTGACCGAGTCTTTCCACAGCTGATACTGGTCAGGATAAAGGTCTTTGTTTACAACCATATACGGTTCCTCAATCTCGGCTCTGGTATTGGCCGAGAATGACAGCTTAAGCAGTTTTATGGGATCCCATCTGACGCTCAGGTCACGATTCCAGTAGAACTGTTGCGAGAATGTTACCGGAATGCCCTCGGAGCCCTCTAGGTCACGTTCCTGCAGTTCATGATAACTGCGCTGGAAACCGGTATTGAACGATATGCTTTGCGGCAGGAAACTGATTGTGGTCTGTTTTACCGGTGCAAACCAGGCTGGTGTGGCCTCCATCTTGCCAAACGGCTGCCATCCCTTGAGTCCGGGCGAGTAGCTGTAGTCCAACGATGCTCTCCAGTTTTCGTCATGCTCGTACTCAATTGTGCTGCTGTTGTTATTCTGGACACTCTTGGAATAACTTACCGAGAAGTTTGCAGGGTCATACGGCATGGGCTTTTCGCTGCTTATGTTGACCTTGGCATTTGATATGCTAAAGTTATGGCTCTCCCTTTGCTGCTGGGTAATGCTGCGAATGGAGTCACGGGCATGTCCCTGGGGATATGACTCTATTACATCGTCCAGAATAAGGTCCGTGTCATAGGGACTGTATCTGGGTGATGTGTTCTCTTTTGAGAATGAGTAGTAAATGGGAACTGATATATGTGACTGCTCCGGCAGGAAACGACCCAGGTTGAAACTGGTGGTTGCCGAATACTTGTAGTAATCATCGGTCCTGCGTTCCTGTATTCCCTGTTCCAGTCCTCCGTATCCGGCGGTGGTCATCTGGCCGGCAAGGTCAATGTTTGCAATATCGGACAGCTTAAGACCCAGGGTACCTTGGGCTGCCATTCCGCCCTTGCTCTCATATCCTACCAGACGCAGTTCATTGACCCATACCTCGGCCGATTTGGCGCTCATGGAGTTGTTCCTTACACCAATCATAATGGCCCGGACATTACCTATTGACGGGTTTCCTACAACACTTATCCTGTTCTCGGGGTTGTTGGGGTCATACTCGCTGTATACTGCCGAGCTGCTTATTGCGCCAAGGTTCTTTTGGGTGTTGCGGTTGTTCTTGACCTGTGTGAGCACCTCAAAATCAATATCCAGCATGTTCTTTTGGGGCCATACCATGCTGCGGTCGTTGTCGTTGGAACCGCTGTAGCTGCCGGCAGGTGTCAGGTCAAGGGGTATCTCATATTCGTAGTAGTTTCCGGAGTAGTCCGAGCCCAAACGGATAAATACTGACATGTCGCCGTTGTGCAGGGTTCCGTCATCAGGGACAACAGCCTCGGCATGTGTGAACATCTGGATGCGTTTGTACTTGCGCAGGTCCAGAGCGCTCTTTTTGTAAATGCCGCGTGCTTCGCCAGCGCCAAGTCCAATAACCCTAAGACTCATGGCCTGCTCGTTGTCCTGGACAAGCTGGGTCTGGCTTGGGTCAAGAATTCGTGTCACACCTGGCGGGACAACGTAGTTCACAGGCTGGCGGTCACCGTTCTCCTCAATGTTGACCGATGTGGCCGAGAACTTGCCCGATATTGAGGGCGCACGGTTGGTAGCGCTGTAAATGGGTTGCTCATAATTGCGCCACTGGCTGGTCATAAGTTCCAATGAGCCAAAACGTACATGAACCTCTTGTGTAAACCCGGTCAGGAATATGCGCATGAACCTTATGGAACTAAAATCGCGTATTCCTCCTTCGGCTTTCTCATAGTCTGCCACGGGTACGCGGAAACAGTACCAGTTTACGGTCTCGGTATTGCCGTTGCGCAGCTTTACCTTGACTTCCCGCTTATCGGATATGTAGTTGCGGCCTATCTCAAAGTCTGAGGGACGTAGTGATATGCGGTACTGGAAGAACTTTTCATATTCATCAAGGGTGTAGTCACCGTTTGCATCCTCTACATCGGGGGTGGTACGGGCCGATTGGTCATAATTGGTACCGCTTTGGCCTGAGTTGGGCGAGTTGCCCTCGGTGCCGTTAAACTTGCGGTAACGGTCAAGTACCGACAGCTCGGCATCATCATAGTCGGAGCCACGATAGTAATGGTAGCTGTCGGCTGCAGGGTCATCATAAAATGCCCTGAAGACTTCGGGCTTGAGTTTTCCCTGTATCTGGCTTAGATATGCAGCGTATGCAGGCCACTCACGCTCCTCGTCCGATGACAGGCCGTTCAGTCCAAGGTCTTGCAGGTCACGGCTGTTGGCGTCGTTGTTGTCAAAGGCATAGACCAGACTCTTTACCGTGGGAACCTTGCCCCATACGGTGCGGGCCCATTTGGCGGTGTCACCGTTGGTGGGAAGTCCGTTCTCAAAGAACTTTTTACCGTCCAGAAGCACATCCTCGGACACTTCGCCCAGGTTCAGGTACATGTCGCCGCCATCGGCATTCGGATTGTATATGAACGGGTCAAGCATCCAGAACTCTATGTACTCTATGTTGGCCGCCTCAAAATCGGTGGTTGTAATCTTGCGCATAATACCTCCCCAGTTATCCTGCGGGTTGGGAAGATAACCGTCGGCGTCAAGGTCCGGATTAAGGTTGTACGGACCGCGTTCCTTGGGGTAGTATGCCAGATTGAGCACCTGAAGGGTGGTCGATTCGCTCGATGTGGATTCCTTGTTGGGGTATAACTCACGCTCGTATATTTCACGTACATAATGGTTTGACAACTGGTCAAGGTCTCCTTTTATATGTGACGGTGTAAGAGGGGAGTTGCGGCGGGTAAAGAGCGGGTCAATGGAGAACCAGTTGATGAGCGCGCGGTTAAAACCGGATTCTATCTGTCCGGATTTGCCATATCCTTTCATTCCTTTGGGCACTGCCGATAGGCTCCATGCGTATGGCTGAGCCAGGTTTATGCCGCTTTCGGCAGCCTCAAAATCATCAATGTACGATGCCTGGCCCTGTACCTTGTCGGATACTTTTGATTGCAGGGCGGCCATTTCGGCCTTAAAGTTTATGCTCGAAGGCTTGGTGGCATTTACAAACGGAATATAGTCAATGAGTTTTGTAATGGCCTGGCTTTCATGTCTCCAGTTTACATTGAGTCCGTACATGGTGTTAACCAACGGTTCGTCGCCCATGGTGACCTTGCTGGTAAGCGGTTTCTCGTTAAGATGCATAAGGGTACCGCCTATCTGGAAATCCTTGCTAAAGTCATACATCCAGTTTACGCCGGCCATGGTCTTGCGCTGCATGCTGAATTCGGTGTTGCTTTCCAGTTGTACGTTTACGCTGGTACCGGCATCAATTATGCTCTGGTTTATTATGGTGACTGTACCCATGCTGTAATCGACGGTATAGTCACTGTTCTCAACAAGAGTTACGCCACCAGCGGTAACTACTACGGAGCCACGCGGAATATTGTATGAACCCAGGTTTATCACGTTGCTGCTGGAACCGGAGTACTGGCCCATAAGGATGAATTTGTCCTTGTTGGCAATGCGCTTGGCTACAACACGTGTGGAGTCATACAGTTCCTGGAACACATACTTCTGGGCAATGGCATCGTTGTCTATTACCTTTCTTAAATGGCTTCCAAACGGTTCTACTACCGGGAAGATTATCTTTCCGTTTGATTCCTGAACGGTGTACCCCGATACAAAGTCAAACTTTCCGTTGGGGTGCAGGGCCTGATTGTCGTCCAAACGGTCCAGATTGAGGAGTCTTAGCAGAGTTGAGTTTTTAAGACCCGGTTCTGGCAGATATGAAATGCGGCTGCCGGTGCTGTCACTGTCATAGTAAATGCCAAGTTTGAACTGCGCGCTCTGTATGCTGCCCTGGGTAATGGAGTATATGTTCTTCATCATCAGGTCCCAGGTACCGCTGCCGGGTGAGTTTGCGTTGGATTTGAGCAGTTTTACGTACAGAGTTTGTGAGGCATCGGTCTTGTCCGATGAAAATTCACCAACCTGATAGCTGTTTCCGCCGTAAGTGTACTCAAAGGCAACGGCCAGAACCTCATCGGATGTCAATGCGTTCTTTAGCGAAATGTAACCAAGCTCGCTGTTAAGCGTATAATCCGATGTGGTCAGCTTGCGTGCGCTTGATATCTTTTCGTAATCCGTGCTGCCGGTCAGGAACTGGCCAAGGGTTACCGCCACCTGGTCAATGTCACGTGACTGCGGGTAGTCATTGCATATGCGGCTGTACAGGTCGTTAGCCGAGTTGGCAGGTGCGGGACCGCCGCTAACGTTCCAGATGGGGTTGCTTAAATGCCTTGATTCACCCAGGTCGGTAAATGCCACAATGTTGCGCGGGTTGTCATAGTTGCTGCGCTTGTTTGTTACCCAAACCTCAATACGTGTAATCTGTACTCCCGAAACAATGCTGGGCAGCATTGACATGTTGGCATCATAATTGTCACGGAAAAAATGCGCCAGGAAAAAGTGTCGGTTCTCGTCATAGCTGCTGGCGTCAATCTCAAAATCGGTTATCTGTTGTCCTCCCTGCGAGTTGACCGATGAAGATGATGATTCCTTTTGTGAAAGCACCATCTGCAGCTTTAGCTTGCCGAACTGCAGGTCAGTGCGTATTCCAAAGAGTGACGTGGCGCCCTGAATAAGCGATGAATTGGTAGGAAAACTTATGTTACCACCTTCAAGCAGACGTATTATCTCGTCCTCCTTGCCCTCGTAGCGCAGCTTGATCATCTTGGCGTCAATGTCAAACGTGGCTTCGGTGTTGTAGTTAAGGTTCATGTTTACCTTGTCACCTACACGTGCGCTTATGTTCAGGTTTATCTGCTCGTCAAAATCAAATCCTCCGGTGGAACGGTTCTGGACCGAAAGCGAAGGGTTGTCAACAATATTACGGTTATAGCCGAACTTTACCGCAGCCGAACCGCTGGTCTTTACCTGGACTCCGCCCGGACCGAAAATCTTTTCGGCAGGACCCAGGTCAAATTTCATATCGGTAAAGTCAAACTTGTCATTTCCCTGCTCCTTTATTTCCTGAGAGTATTTTTCCTTGTAGAATGACTGCATGGAGCGCTGCATGAGCATCAGGTTGTACTCCTCGGGAGTCATTACGGTGGGCACCTCAAGATAACTCTCACCCAGTTTGTATCCTATGCGGTATGTGTTGTCAGTCTCGTCATAAACGACCGATTCGGTTATGTTCTCAGGATTAGGAAGGGTCATTGGAGGCTCCTGTGCATAAAGCCGCACAAGGCTTTCCGTGAATGGAAAGCCCGCAAGCAATATTATTGCAGTCAGGTGCCTTAAGAATGACATGGTTCTTTAAACAGTTGCTCAGATACGCTTTAATGCTTCACGGATTACAGCCTCTACGCTAAGTCCGTTTGACTCTTTAAGGATGGCCTGGACAACTTTCTGTGATGCGGCCTGTGGGAATCCCAGCGTAACCATGGCGGTTATTGCCTCGGTTGCTACCTGTCCGGCCTGCAAACCGCTATTAAGATCCAGCGGCATCTGCTCGGACTGAGTCTTTGCTATCTTATCATGAAGGTCAACTATGATGCGTTGTGCAGTCTTGGCGCCTATGCCCTTTACTTTCTTGAGCAGGGCATCATTGCCCGAACTTATTATGCCTATAAGCTCCGACGGTGAGAATGATGACAGTATCATCCTGGCCGATGCTCCGCCTATACCGGGTACCGAAATGAGCATAAGGAACAGCTCGCGCTCCTGCTTGTCGGTAAAACCGTACAGAATGTATGCGTCTTCACGGATGGCCTCGTAAACGTACAGGCGTGCCTCGTCCCTGTTCTGTAAGGCCGAAAATGTGTAAACCGAAATGTTAAGGTCATATGCTACGCCCCCTGCGGTAAGAAGAACCGCCTGGGTAGGAGTAAGTTCCACTATCTTTCCCTGAATGAATTCAATCATTATGTATGTTTTTTCAATTACTATAAATAAACGTATCAAACACTCTATTATTGCACGCGTGCATGTACACGAGAGCGGATTTTTTAATAATTTCGCAGCCGGAACTAAAAAACATAACCTTATGGAAAAGATTAAAGCCGCAATTGTAGGTTACGGAAACATTGGAAAATATGTGCTTGAGGCACTTGAGACAGCCCCCGATTTTGAGGTTGCAGGAATAGTACGCCGTAATGGTGATGCTGATTGCCCAAAAGAGTTGCAGGGCTATAAGATTGTAAGAAAAATTTCGGAACTGCAAAAGCCCGATGTGGCTATCCTTTGCGTTCCTTCACGCAAGGCCGAGGAGTATGCAAAAGAGATACTCCCGCTTGGTATAAACACCGTTGACAGCTTTGATATCCACACCCTTATCCCTGAAACCCGCAAGCGCCTTATGCAGGTTGCTGCCGATGCCGGAAAGGTGGCTATCATATCTGCTGGATGGGATCCGGGTACAGATTCAATTGTCCGCGCCCTTATGCAGGCCATGGCACCCAAGGGTGTAAGCTACACCAACTTTGGTCCCGGAATGTCAATGGGACACTCTGTTGCAGTAAAGGCCGTTCCCGGTGTAAAGGAGGCTCTTTCAATGACTATTCCGGTTGGTACTGGCATACATCGTCGTATGGTATATGTTGAGATTCTTGACGGTTACCGTTTTGAGGATGTAGCTGCCGCCATCAAGGCCGATCCTTACTTTGTAAATGACGAGACCCACGTTATGCAGGTAGAGAGCGTGGATGCTCTCAAGGATATGGGACATGGCGTTAACCTGACTCGCAAGGGCGTATCGGGCAAGACACAGAACCAGCTGTTTGAGTTTGACATGAAGATTAACAATCCTGCACTTACCGGTCAGATCCTGGTATGCGCAGCACGTGCTTCAATGATTCAAAAGCCCGGTTGCTATACAATGATTGAGATTCCCGTTATTGACTATCTGTACGGTGACAGGGAGGATCTTGTAAGGCATCTGGTATAATAAGCCTGAATATATAAAAACGGCCTTGGGATAAATCTCAGGGCCGTTTTTGTTATATCAGAAAACAAATCCCAGTCCCATAAAGAATCCTTCCAGATTGCCGTATCCGGCACGCATGGAACAGGCGTAGAATGGCCTTACCGTACGGCTTATTACTATATCGGCAAAGACATTGTAACTGAAAGCAACTCCGTCAAACTGTTTGCGGTAGTAAAGTGTTCCAGGTTCAAAATAGCTGTCATTATGCTCCAGGCTGCGGCAGTTGCGTATTGTGTTACGGAACCCCATTCCGATTGTTGTTCCCAATGTAAGCCATTTCCAGCTCAAGCCGCCTACGGCTGCAAGCCTGAATATGTTATAGGTCTCTTCGGTCAGGATCTCGTCAGGATACCAGTCCCAGCCCACAAGGGTTATAGGTTGGCCGGTTTCCTGGTCATATGTGATGGATTCATAGCCGTTCTGGTTGACAGTGGGGCAAAAGCCTAAGGATAATCCGGCAAAGAAACTGTCAGTAAAGTAATAGCCTGCATCAGCAAAAAACAACTGTTCAAAGCCGTAAGAGAGTCCCATTGTGATATCGCCCTTACAGTGGAACTGCTCCCGTTTTTCATGGTTTTCCTGGTATGCGTAATACTGTGGCTCCTGTTGGACGGGTTCTTCCTGATAGTTGATTGGATGGCTGAACTGGTCATTCTCAAAATAACCTTTTATCAGGACACCTGTCGGGGCATCGAACAGGATTCCAATTCCATCTTTCTTGTCATTTTTCCAGGAGCCGGAGTAGGTGCTTCCGTTGGCATACTCCATTGTGCCTGCACCGTTGAACATGCTGTGTTCCCAATAGCCGTTATACGTGTCGCCATTGGCGTAGATGTATGTGCCAAGACCGCAGAACTCGTGATTCAGGAACTGGCCGTTGTAACTGTCGCCGTCAGGGTATGAAAGCTTTCCCTTGCCGTTCCAAAGCCCTTTTAGCCATTCACCCTCATAGACCATTCCGTCAGGATAGACCATCTTTCCGTATCCGTTGAACAGCGAATCGGCAATACCTCCTACATACCATGAACCGTCGTCAAACCGTATGGTATCGGTTGCGGCAAACGTGTTGTTTACGGCAAAGGCATGAGCCAGGAGCGTTTGCAGAAACAATAATGTGACTATGAGAAAGTGTTTGATTGTCATATCGATGTAAAGGTATAGAAAAATCATTAACTTTGCGAATTCATAACGGATAATAGGTTATTGTCATGAATGAAAAACAGGATCTGGTATGTGTTTTTAAAGGCCAGCCCTTTGAAGCCGAGGTAGTAAGAGGCCGTCTGGAATCGGATGGAATCCAGGCTATGATTATGAACAACTCCATGAGTGCCATATTTTCAACATATACCATAACAGCCGGTCCGGTGAGCGTGCTTGTGAACCCTCAGGACAGGGATCGTGCTTTACAATTGCTTAACGAACAATGAAACAGCCCAAAAGAATAGCTGTCAAGGTAGGCAGCAACGTCCTTACCCGTGCGGACGGTCGTCTGGACATATCACGTATGGCGGCACTGGTTGACCAGATTGCCGAACTGCGTCACAGAGGAATTGAGGTGCTTCTTATTTCATCGGGTGCCGTTGCATCAGGGCGTGGAGCCCTGCCCGGAATCAAGGATGAAAGCGTGACCGGCCGCCAGCTTTTTGCCGCTGTGGGCCAGGCCAAGCTTATTGAGCACTATTATGACCTTTTCCAGGAGTACGGCATAACCGTAGGACAGATTCTTACCACAAAGGAGAATTTTGTGAATGACAAGCTGCTGGCCAACCAGAAGCGTTGTATGAAAGCCATGCTTGACAACGGCGTAGTGCCTGTCATTAATGAGAACGATACCGTATCGGTCGATGAACTTATGTTTACCGATAATGATGAACTGTCAGGTCTGGTGGCCCGTATGATGAAAGCCCAACTGCTTGTCATATTGAGCAATGTGGACGGTGTGTTTACAGGAAACCCCGATGAACCCGGATCGGAGCTCATACACGATGTATATCCCGATGATGACTATTCCGGCTATGTTAGCGGTACAAAGTCAAAATACGGCCGTGGCGGTATGATGACCAAAATGAAGACCGCACTTGGCGTGGCAGCCGACGGTATTGAGGTGCGCATAGCCAACGGCCGCCGTCAGGATGTGCTGCTTGATGTGCTTTCGGACCCTGAGAATGCCCGTTGCACCCGTTTTCATGCATCAAAAAAGTGAACCATGATAGAGAATACGTTACAACTGCTCAAGAATGCGTCATACTCGCTTCCGTTGCTTGAGGAGGATAAGGTGAATGACGTCCTGCTGTCGGTGGCCGATGCCATTGAGAGCAACACAGATACATTGCTTAAGGCTAATGCTGAGGATCTGGCCCGTATGGACAAGGCTAATCCTATGTATGACCGCCTTATGCTTACCAAGGAGCGCCTGGCCGGCATAGCATCCGATATGCGCAGTGTGGCCGGACTGACCAATCCGGTAGGTAAGGTAATCAGTGAGACCGTGCGTCCCAACGGAATGAAGCTTACCCGTGTGCGTGTTCCGTTTGGCGTGATAGGCGTAATATATGAGGCTCGTCCTAACGTAAGTTTTGACGTGTTCTCGCTCTGCCTTAAGACACGTAACGCCTGCGCCCTTAAGGGTGGCAGCGATGCTTACAGTTCCAACTGCGCTATAGTTGAACTGATACACAGCGTACTTAAGGAGAAGGGGGTCGATCCTCATGCCGTTGAACTGCTTCCCGCAGGCCATGAGGCTGCCAATGAACTTATGCGTGCTGTGGGCATGGTTGACCTGCTCATTCCGCGTGGCAGTGCCCGTCTTATCAAGTCGGTCCGCGAGCAGGCTCAGGTTCCCGTCATTGAGACCGGCGCCGGCGTATGCCACACATACTTTGACTCGGAGGGTGACCTTAAGAAAGGTGCCGACATAATATTCAATGCCAAGACCCGCCGCGTGAGCGTATGCAACGCGCTGGATTCACTCATTATCCATAAGGACCGCCTTAAGGACCTGCCCGAACTGTGCATCCGAATGGCTGCCAAGAACGTAGTCATTGAGGCCGATGATGAGGCTTACGCCGCATTGGAGGGCAAGTATCCCGCAGAGTTGCTGGAGCATGCCACCGATGAGAGCTTTGGCAAGGAGTTCCTGGCATACCGCATGTCAATCAAGACTGTAAACTCATTTGATGAGGCTGTACTTCATGTACGCAAGTACACATCGCATCACAGCGAGTGCATAGTAACAGAGAATGCCGAAAAAGCGCGTCTGTTCCAGCAGTACACCGATGCAGCATGCGTATATGTGAACGTATCCACAGCATTCACTGACGGCGGTCAGTTTGGCTTGGGAGCCGAGATAGGTATAAGCACCCAGAAAATGCATGCCCGCGGACCTATGGCCCTTGAGGAGATAACAACATACAAATGGCTGATAAACGGTGACGGCCAGACAAGAAGTTAATTTAAAAGATATGAGACATTTTACAAGCGTAAAGGATCTGGGTGACCTGCATCAGGCTTTGCAGGAGGCCCTTGAAATAAAGAGAGACCGTTATAAATACGTAGAGCTGGGCCGTAACAAGACCCTGCTCATGGTGTTCTTCAACTCAAGTCTGCGTACCCGTTTGAGTACCCAGAAGGCAGGTCTTAACCTGGGCATGAACGTGATAGTTTTGGATGTAAACCAAGGTGCCTGGAAGCTGGAGACCGAGCGTGGAGTGATTATGGACGGTGACAAGTCAGAGCATCTGCTTGAGGCTATTCCTGTAATGGGTTGCTACTGCGATGTTATAGGAGTACGTTCATTTGCCCGTTTTGAGAGCCGAGAGGATGATTATGAGGAGAAGATACTGAACCAGTTTATACAGTATTCAGGCCGTCCCGTATTCTCCATGGAGGCTGCTACAGGACATCCGCTGCAGAGTTTTGCTGACTGGATCACCATCGAGGAGCACAAGACCGTAGAGCGTCCCAAGGTGGTAATGAGCTGGGCTCCGCATCCCAAGGCTCTGCCGCAGGCTGTTCCAAACTCATTCGCACAGTGGATGGTAGCCGCCGGTTATGAGGTGGTAATAACACATCCTCACGGCTATGAGCTTGACCCCAAGTTCACCGAAGGTGCCACTATAGAATATGATCAGATGAAGGCCTTTCAGGGCGCACACTTTGTATATGGCAAGAACTGGTCATGCGCCAGCCCAGAGCATTACGGTGAGGTGTTGAGCAAGGATCGCAGCTGGACAATCAGTGACCGTCAGATGGCAGTTACTGACAATGCCTTCTTTATGCACTGCCTGCCTGTACGCCGCAACATGATTGTGACCGATGACGTGATTGAGGGACCCCGCTCTCTGGTAATACCCGAGGCCGCCAACCGTGAGATATCGGCCACGGTAGTATTGAAAAAGATACTTGAAGGCTTGAAATAAGCTTATTTGTATACAATCTTACGGACACAGTCTCCTTCAAAGCTCTTGTAGCTAAAGTAGACTGTGTCATTTTTATGCAGGTGGTAGCTGGACAGAGGAATGGACAGATAAAGGTTCTGGGTATATATGGGATCGTCATTATGAGCGTCATGATATAGCTGGAGCCTTAGTTTTTTTGTGTCACTGATCCTTGAATATAAAATGTCATGATTGGTGGTTTCGTTCTTGACCTTTATGCCCAGATGAATGTTAAGATGTCCGCCGCCAATATAGATGCTCTTTAAAATGACCGGATCCTGAACCTTTTTGCCGTTTGGAATAAGCTGGTCTCTGACAGGTGTCTCGGATATTGGGAATGTCTTGCTGTATATGACGGTATCGGCACCCTGGGCCTGAATGGAGGCTACCACGCGTATTGTGGTGTCAGGCGTAAGCAGTTTGGAATCTTCCCTTACGTTATATACCTTGCCCATATCATCGGTAAGCCTGAAGATATGGCCGTTCGCATTGGTTCGGGCCGTAAAGAATCCGCTGGTGGTAAACGGAACCGAAGGGTTGTCATCATTGGAACATGCCTGCCAGAAAAAAGCAGATACAGCCAGCAAAAACAGTATGTAGAGGGGTCTCCTTTTCATAATCACAAAACACTTAACTGGTTTATAAGAGGGTTGGCATACATGGTAAGAATCCTCTCCTTAAGGTATTCCCAGTCTGGGTTGGGTATTTTTATCTTGCCAAGCTGGCCGTCCAGATATTCCTGGAATTCCTTTTTGTCCTGTTCCGTGTAATATGCCGACTGTGAATTGTCACCGTTCAGCATATCAAGGGCAATACGGTTGCAGGGATATATCCTGTAACCCTTGAATATGTGCTTGTCTATGATGGCTGCTACCTGGTCAAGGAACTGGTTGCGCGGAACCGATTCGTCAAGGGCTGCAATCTCATTGTCAATAGGTTGTGCCACCTGATAGTGCATATGGCCCTTGTATCCCCAAATACCGGTTTTCATGTTGATCAGGTCATCCTGTTTGCTCTTTTTGAACCCGGGGTTGTCACGTTTCATCTGGAACTCGGCGGCTTTGAGCCAGTCACAGGGGTCATACTCGTAGCTTATTGTAAGCGGGCATATGTGGAGTGACTGGAGTCTTTGGGATATTGACATGTCGTCAGGACCTGACATGGTCAGCATCTTGAGCACGCTCTTTTGCGTGCGGTCATTGGAATCCTTGGCACGTCCCTCGCGCTGAGCCAGCCATACGGGTCTCTTTTGGTATTCAATTACAAAGCGTATGTATCTGGAGAGTTGCTGAGATGATTCCAGCAGTTCTGCGGCTGTGGCCGAACGGTTAACCACAAAACTGCGGTTAAGACGTACAAGTGTCTCAATCCAGGGGTGAATGAGCAGATTGTTGCCTATTCCTATCTCTACTGAATACTTATTGTCAAGCAAAAGGACATAATCCAGAAAAGCCGAATCCAGGACTATGTCCCTATGGTTGGACAGATAGATAAAATCCTCACGTCCCTTGGGCAGGGCATCAAAATCGGCACTGAAACCGGTGGTGGCGGTTCTTAGTATCTTTTTGAGTATGGGATAAATCATACCTGTCTGGAAACCGTTTACCGTATTGAAACGCATGGTATACAGTTTGAGAGCCCAGATGGGAACGCCTTTCACCATCTTGCGCACAATCTTTACAAACGACGGGTCGTTAAGAAGCGTTTTAATGGCACCGCGCACCTCAGAGTCCTGAAATGAGCGCATGTTCTCAAATTCGGCAGGTATGTTCATGATCCTTTCTGTTTAAAAACTGTCTTCGATTATCTCGGTAAAGACATCGGTCAGGTTCATCCCGGCGGCCCTTATCTGCTGCGGAATAAAGCTGGTGGCTGTCATGCCCGGAGTGGTGTTTACCTCAAGCAGGTTTATCTTGTCGCCATCGGTAATTATATAGTCGTTACGGATTATGCCGTGACAACCTATCAGGTCGTATATTTTGGCTGTAAGGTCCTGAATCCTGTCGCGCAGTTCGTCAGGTATGCGGGCGGGGGTTATCTCTTCGACCTTGCCGTTGTATTTGGCATCGTAGTCAAAGAACTCACTTTTGGGTACGACCTCGGTTACGGGCAGTTTTACCTCACGCTTGCGGGTCTTGTAATAGCCGTTGGTCACCTCAATGCCCTGCATGAATGACTCTATCATAATCTCGCTGTTCTCCTTGAAGGCCTCCTCAACGGCAGGGATTATCTGCTCACGTGTCTTGACCTTTGTGGTGCCAAAACTGGAACCGCCGTCGGTGGGTTTTATAAAGCAGGGCAGACCAACCTTGCTGATGATCTTGTCAGGGTCTATGGCATCACCTCTGCGCAGGCGTCTTGAATTGGCCACATTCACCTTGCAGCTCTTCATGGTCTTGTTAAGCACAAACTTGTTGAAAGTAAGGGCCGATGCCAGCACGTCGCAGGTAGAGAAGGGGATGCGCATAAGACGCAGATAACCTTCAAACACTCCGTTCTCGCCGGGAGTACCGTGAATGGTTATGTATGCGTAGTCAAATACCTTTTTTGTACCGTTAAAGGTAAAGCTGAAATCGTTCCTGTCAACCGGAGCGGTAACCCCGTCACTTACGTGAACCTGCCAGCTCTTTCCCTCAATTTCTACGATATATGGCTCATACCTGTTCTTGTCCATGTGTTCAAGTATGGTGGCTGCGCTCCTGAGTGATACCGGATTCTCACTTGAATCTCCTCCGGCTACTATTGCTATAATACGTTTGCTCATATGTTGTTATTTTTCAAAATCTCTTGATTTAACGTAATCACGCCATTTTTCAATGAGCGTTGTCATATCCTGAGGCAGTTGGGAGTTAAAGAACATCTCCTTTCCTGTTACAGGGTGTACAAATCCCAGCGTTTTTGCGTGCAGTGCCTGACGCGGGCATATGTCAAAGCAGTTCTGTACAAACTGACGGTAACGGCTGTACGTGGTACCTTTAAGAATCTGGTTGCCGCCGTAACGCTCGTCGCTGAACAAAGGGTGTCCCAGGTGTTTCATGTGAACCCTAATCTGGTGAGTACGGCCTGTTTCAAGCCGGCACTCCACAAGTGACGTGTAACCGAACCGTTCCAAAACGGTGTAGTGGGTAACGGCATGTTTGCCCACCTCGGGGTCAAATGATACGGTCATCTGAAGACGGTCCTTGGGGTTACGGGTTATCTGGCTCTCAACAGTACCTTCGGCCGGTTCGGGAACGCCCCATACCAATGCCTGGTATGCACGTTTTGTGGTTTTGTCAAAGAACTGCTTGCCCAGGCAGGTCTTGGCATCGGGAGTCTTGGCTACCACCAGAAGGCCCGATGTGTCCTTGTCAATGCGGTGAACAAGTCCTACCTGAGGACTGTTGGGATCATAGTCGGGGTTGTCACGCAAATGCCATGCAACTGCATTGACCAGGGTTCCGTGAAAATTGCCGCATCCGGGATGTACCACCAGACCTGCAGGCTTGTTTACCACCAACAGGCTGTCGTCCTCATAGACTATATCCAATGGGATATCCTCGGGTTCTATGTCGCTGCTGTAGCGCGGGCGGTCCATCATGACCGTTATCACATCCAGCGGCTTTACCTTGTAGTTGCTCTTTACCGGACGGCCGTTAGCCATAACCATACCGGCATCGGCTGCCTTTTGGATACGGTTTCGGGACGAGTGCTCCAGATGGTCAAACAGGAATTTGTCTACACGTAGCAGACTTTGCCCCTTGTCGGCCACAACACGGAAGTGCTCAAACAGCTCTACCGCATCGGGGGTGGGTTCCAGGTCATCAAGTGACTCCTCAATCTCGTCCTCCAGATCAATCATGCTCAAACAGGTGCTTTAATCAAAAAAAGTCCGAATCAATGATTGTTGAAGAATCGACCTCCTCAATCTGTTCCACGGGATTTCCGTTTCCTGCCACGATTGTCAGGGTGGAGCCTTCGGGGATCTGTTGACCGGCTTGGACTTTGTTGCCCTGGTACTTTATCTCATAAACCCAATCCAGGTCGCCGTCAATATACTCGGTTTCGTCCAGTTTAAATCCCGCTGCACGCAGTTGTGATTCGGCTGCACGCAGGGAACTGTTGTCGGCCAGGTCAGGTACGGCTTTTTGTGGTTCCTTGCCAGTGTTGATGGTCAGATATATTATGCGCTGGTCCTTGACATTGGCTCCTGCGGCAGGTTTCTGTTCAATAACAGCTCCGGCAACAAGGGTCTTGTCAAACTTATAATCCAGTATCTCATATCTCAGGCCGGCTTTTGACAATGCCTGGGCGGCCTCTTCCTCATACATGCCTTTAATGTCCGGGACCTTTATGTATTGTCCGTGCAGAGTGTAAGACTCCATCCATTTAAAGGTTCCTATAAGTAACAGCACACTGACAATAATCATAACCAATATGTTGATGAGTATTATTAGAATGCCGCGTTCCTTTTTGACTTGACTTTTTTCCATTACCGTAAATGCGTTTCAACCTACAAAAGTAAATTATAATGATGAGTATCCGGTATTCAGTGTTCTTTTTTGTTTTCCTTTTGCAAAAAAAATCGCAGTAGTTTTACAATTTTTATACCTTGTTTATATCTTTGTAAAAATAAGTCAAATTCTAAACATATAACTGAATATTATGTCTATGAGAAAAATTCTCTTATTGATGACTGCTGTTTTGAGCGCGGGACTGGCCTTTGCTCAGAATGTGCAAGTTACAGGTATTGCCACATCGGCCGAAGACGGAGAACCCATGCCGGCTGTGGCTGTGGCGATTCAAGGTACCGGTAGGGGTACTACTACTGACCTGAACGGAGCGTACTCCATTTCGGTGCCATCGGATGGCACATTGGTGTTCTCTTTCATGGGTTATAATGATGCCGTTGTTCCTGTAAACGGAAGGAAGGTAATCAACGTAGAACTTCAACCAGGAGAAATAATGATTGAGGACGTTGTTATTACTGCTATGGGTATCAGCCGTGAAAAGAAGGCTCTGGGTTATTCGGTCCAGGATATCAAGAGCGATGAACTTGTCAATGCAGCCAACACCTCGCTGGGTTCCGCCCTTCAAGGTAAGGTGTCAGGTATTGACATTACTCCTTCATCGGGTATGCCCGGTGCTTCGTCAAAGATAGTTATCCGCGGTGCCCGTTCGTTTGACGGCAACAACACTCCGCTCTATGTGGTTGACGGTATGCCAATTGCATCTACCCCCGATGTTGATACCGATGAATCCGTTTCCGGTTCCGACTACTCAAGCCGTGCACTCGATATAGATCCCAATGACATTGAGAGCGTAAACATCCTTAAGGGACAGGCTGCATCGGCCCTTTACGGTATGCGCGCCAGCAATGGTGTCATCATCATTACCACTAAGAAAGGAAAGCATGACAGCAAGGCAATGGTGACTGTCAACTCAAGCATATCGGCCGACAGGATTTCGGTACTGCCAAAATTCCAGACTACATATGCCCAAGGTTACTATGATGATGATCTGGGTCAGTTGGTATATGATCCTAATGCATCATTATCGTGGGGACCCATAATCTCGGATCTCCCTAATGATCCCGGATATGGTGGCAACACAGATAATGAATACACCCAGACATATGGAAAGCAGCCGGGTAAATATTATGTTCCCCAACTTGATGCTGCCGGTCTGGATCCTTGGGTTGAACCCGGTTCGTACAACAATGCCAAGAACTTTTTCAGGATTGGTTGGACCCAGTCCAATTCGGTTACAGTCACAAAGGGCATTGATGGCGGCAGTTTTGCCTTGTCTTTGGGCAATACCAAGTCCGAAGGTATTGTTCCAGGTACAGGATATGAGCGTTACAATGCCAGAATGTCGGCCGATACAAAACTGTCTAATGCATTCACCGCAGGCTTTTCGGGTAACTTTGTGGCATCAAAGCTGAAAAAGTCAACCGGTGCGAATGACGGTATTGTGGCAACCGTATATGGCTGTCCTCCCAGTTATGACCTGGTGAACATGCCCACGCATGAGTTGGATAACCCTTATGCACAGGTTAACTATCGTGGTACAGGAACGTTTGACAATGCAATCTGGGCCGGCGACAACAATGAACATTCCGAGAGGACACAGCGTTTCTTTGGAAATGCCTTTGTACAGTATGAAAACAAGTTCAATTCCGCAAACAAGAAACTTACACTCAAGTATCAGCTTGGTGAGGATGCCTACTCTACGACATACGCCGATATATGGGGATACGGACATGCCAATTCAAAGGGTGAAGCCGATGAATATTCATATCAGATTAACGAAACCAACTCCCTGTTTACCGCCAATTTTGACTGGAAGATAAACAAAGACATCAATCTTAATGCCTTATATGGTAATGAGATTGTGTTCAAAACAACTAAGAAAATCAGGTCATTCGGTTCGGCAGGTTTTAATTTCAAGGGTTGGAATCATGTAAACAACCTTTCTTCATATAAGGGAGAGACGTTATTCAAACGTTCTCTTACCTTTGGTAATTTTGCAAGTCTGTCAGCCGATTTCTACGAAATGCTTTTCCTGAATGTGACAGGCCGTATTGACAGGGTTTCGACCATGCCTAACGGTAGCCGCACATATTTCTATCCTTCTGTATCGGCCGGTTTTGTATTTACCGAACTTGAGCCGTTCAGGAATGATGTCCTTACATTCGGAAAAATCCGTGGCTCATACGCCGAGGTAGGTGCTTCGGGTGAATATATGCCTTCATATTATGCTGTACCCGAATATAACACCGGATTCTCCAGTGGCATTCCGGTTGCATATCCTATTAACGGAACGGTTGCCTTTACAAGCTATAAAACCCTTTATGACGAGAACTTAAAGCCGCAGAACACAATGTCATATGAGTTTGGACTTGACCTTGGTTTCTTGGACGGCAGGATCTCGCTGAGTTATACATATTCACGCCAGAACGTAAAGGATCAGATATTCAGTGTTCCTATGCCGTCATCGACCGGTTATCTTGAGAAGGTTACCAATGCGGGTAAGATTCATACCAATGCCCATGAGGCAACCATTAGCTTTATTCCAATCCAGAAGAAAAACTTTGAGTGGAACATTGACGTTAACTTTACAAAGATTGACAACTATGTTGATGAGCTTGCCGAAGGTGTTGAGTCCATATACCTGGGCGGTTTTACCGAGCCTCAGATTCGTGCCGGCATAGGTGACAAGTTCCCTGTAATTTACGGTGTTTCATACCTGCGTAATGAGAACGGTGACATTGTAGTTGATGAGGATGGTATGCCTCAGGCCGGTGAGGAGAAAGTCCTTGGACAGGTTTCGCCTGATTTCCAGATGGGATTCAGCACAGGTATTACCTGGAAAAGACTGTCATTCAATGCGGTTCTTGACTGGAAGCAGGGCGGTTACATGTACTGCGGTACAGATTTTACCCTTGATTATTACGGCACTACTCAGCGTTCGGCAGACCTGCGTGAAAAGGATTATTTCCTGTTTGAGGAGCCCGCTGTCAAAGAGGTGTTTGACGACGATGGCAATGTAACAGGCTATGCTCCTAATGACATAATGATTGCAGGTTCGGATGCATCTGCATATCTGGATGCCATGTGCAACATATCCGAGGCTGCAATACGCGAGACCTCATATCTCAAGGTCCGTGAGTTGTCTCTGTCATACAAACTCATACAAAAGCCCAAGATTTCACTCTCAGTAAATGCATTTGCACGCAATCTGATACTGTGGAGTGCCCTTAAGGGATACGATCCCGAGGCTTCGCAGGGTAACAACAATATGGCTGGAGGATTTGAAAGATTCTCACTTCCGGGTACATCAAGCTTTGGTGGTGGTCTCACGTTGAACTTTTAATACAGAACAATTATGAAATCAATATTTAGAAAGACTGGAACAATCCTTTTTGGAACTATCGCTGCTTTGTCATTTGCAGCATGTTCAGAGTCATTTATGGATGACATAAACAAGGATGTCAATAATCCTGCCGATGTTGATTCCAAGTTCATTATTCCTGAACTTGTACTTCAGACTGCCCATGTTAATGTTGGTGGAGACTGCAATACATATTTTGGCGTTTACGTGGAACATTGGACAGGAACTCATAACCAACTTTGGCTGGCAGAGGTCAGGAATGGAATAGAAAGAGTTGCGTCAACATTAAATGACAATTGGGGGAGTGTATATAATGCTATCAGAAACGCCAAGACCGTAATCAATAAAACCAATGAAGGTGCGGTCGAGGATGACAATGTTCTGGTCAGGGCTGTTGCCGAAATAATGCTTGCGTACAATGCCGCCCTTGCTACCGACATGTTCGGTGACACTCCGTATGAGCAGGCGGGAGACTACATTCATTTTGTGACTCCCAAAATAGACAAGCAGGAGGACATCTATAAGGATGTAATGAGACTTTTGGATGATGCAATCACTCTGCTTGGAGATGATACCGAGTGGGCTGCCAATACATTGAACAGTTATGATCTGATGTATAATGGCAATGCCGAAAAATGGCAGAAGTTTGCTTACGGTCTTAAGGCACGCTATACAATGAGGCTCATAAACCGTTCAACAGACAAGGCTGGCGATTATCAGAAAATACTTGATTACATAAGCAAATCATTTGCCGACGCCACAGAGCAGGCTTCGGTCAATGTATATGATGGTACCAACCAGAATCCGTTGTTTGATTTTGAATGGAGCCGTGACGGTATCTCATCAAGCAAAAGCCTTTATGAGAAACTTATGGCACGGAGTGATCCTCGTGTAAACAGGGCTTATTTCCATTCCGGCGGATGGAATTATCTTGACTCTGCTGATGTGCGTGATTATCTTCCGCAAAATGGTTCCATCGCAGAATCCCAGTATAAGTTTGCCTATGACTACAGCATGTTGTCCGAGATTTCGGGTGTACATCTTTTGAGTTATCATGAGTTGCTGTTCCTTAAGGCCGAAGCTCTTGTAAATCTTAATAAGGTCGATTCTGCCAAGACCATTCTGAAAGATGCCATTGTGGCAAGTATGGCTAATTTTGAAACCAATCTTGCCGGAACACTCAACTCACCGTCGTTAATGGAGTATGGTGGTGTTGAAGGACCTACTGACGAAACAATTCCGTTTGAGGAGATAGATTCCTGCTTTACTAATTTTGTTGTTCCTCTGTTTGACGCTGATCCTTTAAAGGAGGTTATGATACAGAAATACATTGCTTTCTGGGGTTCAAACGGCGAGTCAACTGAATGCTACAACGATGTCCGCAGAATGAAGGCAATGGGTCACGATTTTTATGGCCTGGCCAATCCTAAACCGGAAAAGTTCCCGCTCAGAGCGCCTTATGGCACCGATGATACCACTGCAAACCCGGAAGTCAAGGCTGCTTACGGTGACGGTATGTACGTTTATACTGAAAATGTATGGTGGGCCGGTGGTACCAGATAACCATTACCTGATACAAAATAAAGAGGACCGGACGAAATGCCCGGTCCTCTTTGTTTTATACCTTATATCAATAAGGAATTACTTTTTGTTACCGCAGTACTCATCAGATACGGTGAGTTTCTTGCGGCCTTTTGCTCTACGTGATGCAAGTACTCTGCGGCCATTGGCTGAGGCCATTCTCTCACGGAAACCGTGCTTGTTCTTTCTCTTCCTGTTGGAAGGCTGAAATGTTCTTTTCATCGTTATATATTTTTATTGTTTT
>CACWIN010000029.1 GCA_902760965.1 uncultured Bacteroidales bacterium
AACCACCGTTCAATTGCCGACGGCAAGTGGCCCGCACAGGTTAACGATATCAAGGCCGTTATCCGCTTTATCCGCGCTAACGCCGCCAAGTACAAGTTTGATACATCATTCATTGCAATATCAGGTTTCTCATCAGGTGGTCACCTGAGTGCAGTTACTGCTCTGTCAAACGGCGTTAAGGTTGCCAAGCGCGGCACAGCCGAGTATGACATTGAGGGTAACGTAGGCCCCTACACAAAGGAGTCCAGCTATGTTAACGCATTCTGCGACTGGTCCGGCCCCACAGAGCTTCTGCACATGGACTGCGGTAACGCAATGATATTCGGCGGCCCGGGCCAGACCCCCGAGGAGCAGCTTATCGGCGCTCCCAAGGAGGGCAACGAGGATAAGTTCATGCTGCTGAGTGCCACCGGCTTCCTGGATAAGAACGATGTGGCCGGTTACATGTTCCACGGTGATTCAGATCCCATTGTAGCATCATGCGTAAGCCAGTACCTCTATGACGAGATGCAGAAGGCAGGCGTGGAGAGCTACATTGTACGCGTACCCGAGGGCAGTCACGGCGGCGCCGCCATGTATACTGAGGAGAACCTCAAAAAGATGACTGACTTCCTGGATGCTCAGCGCGCCAAGGCAGCAAAGAAGTAATTGTACCTATTGCGTAAAAAGAATGAAAGCCGCGGCCCCTCTCGGGTTGCGGCATTCTTTTTTTTAGAGAGAGAAAACCAGTTAGTTATCAATATTGAAAAAATAGAGTATTGTGCTTTTCTTTTCGTTTTCTATGTTTATCAACAAGACCTCAAAAACCTTGATTCCATCGGTCAATTCCTGAATATAGAATTCATTATCAACCTTTTTGCCTTTCAACCTGACTATTCCGGTTTGTGCTGTAAGCCCATATCGCTTGGCAAAAGGCGTGTCAAGGTCTGCCAGTTGGTTCTTTTTGTTATCTACTCTTTTCCACGTATATTTTCCGTCGCGGAACAGGGAGGATTGACTTCCGGTAATAGTGATCTTGCCATCAGTCCCAACCACAATCTCCTTTATTTCCTCACGGCTGTTGTTCATTGCGTTATTATCAGCCAACTCGTAGTACACCAACATTCCGTTGTATTTACCTGGAGCAATGTCTTTGGTATCGGCAATACCCGGACGGGGTCTGTTCAACGGAATGCTTACAGGTTCATGACATACATTGAGTTTTAATAAGTTCATGCCCTTGCTCCAATCCTCTTGGCTGATTGGCGGGAAAATAATGTTGAAACCGGTTGTTACATAATCGCCGTGACGGTCAAAATCTTCATCAAGGGGAACTCCTGTTACCTTTATTGGCTTAATTATCTGTCCGTCCGATAGCGTAAGCGTTATATCACCACTCAGGTGTCCTGGAAATGAATGTGACTGGGCAAGACTCATTCCGGCATAGAACTTTGTCTGCTGATCGGTAAAGTCAATCCTGTTCACAAAGACAATGTCACTGGCCTGAGCACCCTCTTTGTGGGTTGTTGTAAGCGGAGCTCTGCTGCCCTCCATAACCACACGTACATTGTCATAGTTGACCGGTGTATCGGATATCTGAAGACCGCTTAAAACCTCATCGCTGTTTTCGCCGGTAAGGACGTTGACGGTATTTATGTTGTCGGGAATAGCCACATTAAAATGAACATTCCATATATAGAAACCGTTGTCAGGGCTCCAGTAATGAATGTTTATCAGATCATTCAGTCCCTCATATTTTGATGAAATGTAAATCCTTCCGTCAACTTCGATAGCCATTTTGCCGTCGGTCATTATCCAAAGGTCAGTCAGCTGTATGGATTTAAAGACCAGTATCAACTCATTGGGAGTCCTTATGACATCGGTAACATTAACCTGTGAGCCGCCTGCATTGTAGAATGACCTGGGATTTGCAATATGGAGGCCCTTGTCAAAATAATCCTTTGAGCGGCTGTCATTGATCTTTCTTATTACATCGGCAGCATTCCTGCCCGGATACTCCTCAGACAGATTCCGGCCTTTAGGAATAGGCGTGTATTGCTTCATCCTGTCACCTTGAACATCCAGGACAGCCGATACCTGCTCTATTCCGCGATCCCATGCAGCCTGAGCCATCTGCTCCATATCGGCACATGGCATTGACGTTTTGGGATATATGGCCAGTCCGTGACCGTCAAACATGTCAATCCACTTAAGCATGAGGGCCTTGTCGCCTGTAATGGACATGTCCTTATACTTGTACTTGAACTGCCCGTTGGTCATAAAGTGGGTAAGACGGTCTTCGTGGGAGTTGCATATAACCTCAAAGCGGTATTTCCCGTTGCCCTCATCATAAACTCTGGCCACACGGAACTCGGGCATGGTCATTCGTGCAAGCATCTCATCGTTGGTTGCCACCGATGTCTTTATTCCTACGGCATTAAGCTGCTCGGCATAAGGCTGGACATCGGCCAGACTCTCAATGGGATACTCAAACATAAGAGTCATGCGGGTGGTCTTGTACCCAGTATAGTTCTTAAGGTAGTCTGCCACCTGGGTTGCCTGCATACTGGCCTCAACGCCGTCATATGTCTTTACCTTGGCTGTACCGTCCTGGAACAACCAGGTCTTGCCGTCCTCAAACTCCGGCCATTGGAACGTGTCATCCAGTACCTCGGCCTCGGGCTCGTTGGCAACTACATTTACATTGGCGGTAGCAAACAAAAAGGAATAGGCTATTACAGGGATGAACAGGACTCTTAACTTGCCCCAACCGTTTGATTGTTTCTTGTCCATCATGTCTATTCTCTTTTTAAGGTTGGATTGCTTAAGCCAACTGGTCATTGCCATGCCACGACTGGCGGCTACAGCGCTTACCAACATAAGCTTATATTCCTTTGGATTGGCTCCGCTGTCAATCACTGCACGGTCTGCCTCAAACTCATGAATCAGTTCAAACTCCTTACGCAGCAGTATCATAACCGGATTGAACCATTGGAACGCGGTCATGACATCTGCCATAAGGAGGTCCAGTGAGTGCCATCGGCGGGCATGAAGGTTTTCATGCTCCCAAACCGATGCGTTCTCACTCTCAAGCCACTCACGTGGCATAACAATGAACCGCATCCAGTTAAGCGGCTGAGGAATCTGGTCCGATTCAATTACATCAACCCCTTGGGAACGGTCGGCATACCGACCTTTTTGAATGATGCGTGACATTGCCCAAACAGAAATGCCTTTCTTGATTAGTACAAACAAGAAGCCGGCGCCGTACATTACAAGCAATATGTTAAACATGTACGGCACCGAAAAGATGCTTTTTGCAAAGCCCTGTCCATTTACTGGTTCAACGGATCCCGTTGACTGTCTTGTAATATGGAACATGGGCAGGACAAAGGAGAGAATAGCTATAGTTATCAATACAGTACGGTTAAAACGATGAAACGTTTCGCGTCCAAGCAGCAAACGGTATCCTGCAAAGAATACAGCCACAAGGACTGCCACCTTAATCTGATATAATAACAAAGCCTCCATCAAATATGCATTAATTATTAGTAAAAGGTTATTGGTTCCGGTTCTTAAAAAACAGATCAGCCTTCCTGCTCTATCCGGCTTATCAGTTCTTTAAGTTCGTCAACACTTATCTTGTCATCCTTTACAAGGGCCGATACCGCGTCAATGTATGAATTCTCAAAGCAATGGGATACAATGCGGCCTATTGATTTGTTGCTGTATTCATCACGTGTGGTAACGGCGTGGTATCTGTAACCCATCCCCTCTTTTTCGTGCCCCAGGAATCCGTTTGACTCTAGCAGGCGGACCTGAGTGGAGATTGTGTTGACATGTGGTTTGGGCTCCGGCAACAGTTCCCTTAGCTCGTTAACCGTCATGGCTCCGTTTTGCCAGAACAGCTCCATTATGTCCTCTTCTTTTTTACTTAATCGCTTCATACAAATACTAAAGTTTTTATGACTTATAATGCTATGACACGCAAATATATAACTATATTCAATAGTTGATTCTCTTTTTGGGATTTTTAACTATCTGTTATTCATCCAAAAGAACCGCCGGTCGATATACCTTTGGAGACTGCACCGTCCTGGCTACTTCGAGCCTTTCCGGACCCTAAACGGCGAACTTACCCCTTTTAATCGCCTACGGCGCTTAACGGGGCGCGGACAAGCGCCGTTCTTAACGGGATCCTCCAAGGCTCTACGCTTTACGCCAGGCCGCTGATGTCTCCAAAGGTATATCGTCCGGCGGTTCTTTTCCTGATTAAGGATCAGAGCAATGAATTGGCTAATGATTCTAGGGCGGGAATGTCGGTGGATTTCATTCGGCTGCGGATGGTGACTAGGGGCTCCACTATCTCTATGTTCGGCATGGTGGAGAGCATCTCTTTCATTACTCGGCCGGCTGACGGTGCCCAGGAGCCGTTCTCTATTATGCCAACTTTGCGGTTGCAGTAGCCTTTGATTTGGAGCCGGTGCAGGAATTCGTACATCGGTGTGAATACTCCGGCATCATATGACGATGCTGCTACTACCAAAGTGGAATGACGGAACGCATCTTCAACGTTTTCGGCAAAATCACTGCGACACAGATCGCTTACGACTACACGCTGAGCTCCTTTGGCACGCAGGATTTCGGCTAGTTTCTCAGCAGCGGCCAGAGTTCCGCCGTGGATTGAGGCGCAGGCTATGAATATGCCCTGGGTCTCGACGGAATAGTTGCTCCATGTTGTATAAAGACTGATATATTCTGACAGGTTGTCTTCAAGAATTGGACCGTGCAGAGGACGGATGGTCTTAACGGGGAGTCCGGCAACCTTGCCAAGCAGGGTACGGACAGGTGCTCCGTATTTGCCAACTATGTTAAAGTAGTAACGGCGTGCCTCGCATGCCCAGTCGTCATCGTCGCGACCGTAGAATCCGCATTTGCTAAGGGCACCGAACTTGCCCAGTGCATCGGCGCTGTAAAGCGCACCGTCGGCCTCATCGAACGATAGCATCACCTCGGGCCAGTGAACCATGGGTGCACCAATAAAGCACAACTTATGCTCGCCCAGTTCAAGCTCCGAGCCCTCCTTTACTGCAAGGGTACGGCCATCAACGTTCAGGTTCTCAAAGAACTGGCCAAGCATTTGGATGGCCTTGGCACTTGCAACCAGTGTCAAGTTGGGGAATTCGGCAAGAACCCAGGCAATCAGAGCGGAATGATCCGGCTCCATGTGATGGACAACCAGGTAGTCGGGCTTGCGGCCGGCAAGTCCCTCCATAAGGTTTGCCTTCCAGTCATCGGCCTTACGGGCATCGGCGGTATCCATTATTGCTACCTTGTCATCAAGGATAAGGTATGAATTGTACGCCATTCCTTCGGGAACTATATACTGACTCTCAAACAGATCCAGATTCAGGTCATCAACACCTATATACTTTACTTTGTCATTCAGATTCTTAATCATAACATCAATGTTTTAGTGAAACACAAATATAGTCTAAAAAAAGAGAATCCGATTGATTATCTCAAACGGATTCTCATAAATGAACCTATAGTTGTTGTTCAGTCCTTTCGGGAGGCTCCCGATACCATTCTGATCAGGACTGAACCCAGGACTCCTGCTGCAAGAGAGCCCATAAGGATTGCTATCTTACCGGCATTACGCATTTCCTCAACCGCTGCTACATCCTGGAACGAGAGGGTATCAACAAATATGGACATTGTAAAACCTATACCACCCAGGCAGGCAACGGCAAAAAACATGCCCCACCCGGCTTTTTCGGGCATCTCGCACAGGCGTGCCTTGATTGCGGCAAAACTGAACAGCGTAATACCAAGCGGTTTGCCAAGTACAAGGCCCAGGAATATACCCAACCCTACTCCACCGGTTACTCCGGCTGTATTGAATATATTAAAATATGACAGGTCCGGAATCTCAACGCCGGCATTGGCCAGAGCAAAGATTGGCATGATAAGATAGTTGACCCAAGGTGAAAGGGCATGCTCCACGCGGTAGCTCATATCGAGCGAACCATATGCGGTCTTGTGGATACGGCGCAAAAAATGGCGCTGGGGACCGTTAGGGAACATGGTCTCATCATCAATCCTGTCAAAGGAAAGCAGTTTCTGCGAAAAGAACTTTATCTTATGCAGCACGTAAGGTCTGTCATAGCGGGCCTTTGATGGTATGATGAACGCCATGACAACGCCCGACATGGTAGCATGGATTCCCGAATAATAGAAAAGCACCCAGACAATAACCGCCAGCGTAAGGTAAATCCACACGTGTTTCTGGCCAAAATACTTGAAAAGCCAGGCCACGAATATAACCACCACCGATATGGACAGCAACAGCAGGTTTATATGGCCGCCGTAAAAGAAAGCCACCACAAGTATGGCAATCAGGTCATCGGCTATGGCAAGCGCGGTAAGGAATACTTTAAGTGATACGGGAACACGGTCACCGAGTACGGACAGTATGCAAACTGCAAATGCAATATCGGTAGCGGTAGGAATACCCCAGCCCGATGCTGCAAATGTGCCGTGATTGACCAATGTATAAAGGACGGCAGGCATGATAACGCCGCCAAATGCGGCAATCACCGGAAGCAACGCTTTCTTGACCGATGACAGTTCGCCATGCGCCACTTCACGTTTTATCTCCAATCCAACGGTAAAAAAGAATACAACCATCAATACGTCATTGATGATTTTCTCAATCGTCATGCCATGGGGGAACAGCCAGTCCACTCTGCCGTCCGGGCTTTGGAAATGGATCTGGACGCTGGTTTCAAGGAATGCATGATAATAAAAACGGGTTACGGGCAGATTGGCCAGGACCATAGCCACAATAACGCACAGCAAAAGGATTACGCCCTGAAACCAAGGCTTGTGTGAAAGATTGTCTCTCTTGCGGTTAAACTCAAGAACGTTTCTGTTCCAGGTATAAATAGGAATAAGTTTCATTCAGTAAGGAAAAAAGTACAACCGACGGCCTTATTTCAGGTCGTCGGCTATATTGATATAACAAGCAGTTTACTTAATAAGCACCTTGCCGCTCATTTCGGCGGGAATGGGCAGACCCATGATGGTAAGGATGGAGGGAGCCACATCGGCCAGGATACCGTTCTCAACCTTTGCCTCCTTACGCGGGGTTACGTAAATTACCGGAACAGGATTCAGTGAGTGTGCGGTATTGGGTGTGCCGTCAGGGTTCACTGCGTTGTCGGCGTTACCGTGGTCGGCAATGATGATAGCCTCATAACCATGAGCCTTGGCTGCCTCAATCACATCATGTACGCAGGCATCAACTGCAACAACAGCCTTCTCAATTGCCTCGTAAACGCCGGTATGACCAACCATATCACCGTTTGCAAAGTTCACAACGATAAAGTCATACTTGTCTGTGCCGATGGCCTCAACCAGCTTGTCACGGACAATGTAGGCGCTCATCTCGGGCTGCAGGTCATAAGTGGCAACCTTTGGTGAAGGAACCAGGATACGGTCCTCGCCCTCAAACGGAAGCTCGCGGCCGCCGTTCAGGAAGAATGTAACGTGTGCATACTTCTCGGTCTCGGCAATATGCAGCTGCTTGAGTCCCTGGGCTGAAAGATACTCACCCAGAGTATTGGTAACGTTCTCCTTGTCAAACAGGATGTGTACTCCGGTGAACGAAGCATCGTACGGAGTAAGGCAGTAGTACTGCAGACCGGGAATGGTGTGCATGCCCTCGGCGTCCATATCCTTTTGAGTGAGAACTATTGTAAGCTCCTTGGCGCGGTCATTGCGGAAGTTAAAGAAGATGATTGCATCGCCCTCCTCAATGCGGCTGTCATAAGCCTCGTTTACGATAGGTTTCATGAACTCATCGGTAACGCCCTCGGCGTAAGACTCCTCGACGGCCTTAACCATATCGCTGACCTTACGGCCCTCACCGCCTACCAGCTGGTCATAGGCAATCTTTACACGCTCCCAGCGCTTGTCACGGTCCATAGCATAGTAACGGCCAATGATGGTGGCAACCTTGTCACCGCGCTTTACCAGCTGGTCAATGAAACCCTTGCCGCTCTTAGGATCGGTATCACGACCGTCCATAAAGCAGTGTACGTAAGCCTTGTCAATGCCGTACTCACGGGCAATATCGGTAAGGCAGAACAGATGCTCCAGTGAACTGTGAACGCCACCGTCCGATACCAGACCCATAAAGTGCAGCTTCTTGCCGCTCTGCTTGGCATAGCTGTAAGCCGATACAATCTCCTTGTTCTGACGGATGCTGCCGTCGGCAATGGCGCGGTTAACCTTTACCAGGTCCTGATAAACCACGCGGCCGGCGCCGATATTAAGGTGACCTACCTCCGAGTTACCCATCTGACCATCGGGAAGACCAACATTCTCACCGCTTGCCAGAAGCTGTGCGTGCGGATAATTGGCGTTCAGATAATCCATGTAAGGAGTAGGAGTGTTGTAAATCACATCGGCCTTGGAGCGGTTACCTATGCCCCAGCCGTCAAGAATCATAAGGAGTGCTTTTTGTTTCATATATAGTATATTTTTAACCCTTTCTTAAAATCGGGTGCAAAGGTAATCATTTTTAGGCACTTATGACTCATTAAAAATGTGTAAAAAACAGAAAGGATGACCTTATTTACGGTCACCCTTTCCATTAAAGTTTTAAGCTGACTAGCCGGTAATTATTTACCATTGGTTATATCATCAATTCTACCACCTCCGTGATTTATATCTTCGTTATAATATAAATAACCATCGGAAAGTTGTATGGTTTCGGTATTAAGAACAAAACCAAAAGCGGTCTTGAACTTGGATACGATAGTTTTACCGATAGTCTTAATATCAATAGCGCCAAAATACTCCTGGAACGATACTGTGACTGCATATCCATTAGAATCATAGGTGTCAATCATAACACGTATACCGGAATTATTAATGTTTTCACGCATGGCATCCATATCATCCAGTTTACTGATATTCTTTTCACCTACCGATTCGGGATCAAATATGAATTTAATTTTAGCCTGAGGATCAGCGTAACCCTTGAAATACAACTCCCCTTTAATACGGTTGTTCAAGTATTCCACCATATTGCGTGCTTTATCAAAATCCTCTTGGGTTTTAGGTTGGCCTAAAACCAATGCCATAAGAGCAGTCACTATCTCATTATCGGTAAGATCAAACGATGCCAACAGTTTAATGTCATCATTGCCCAGAACCGCTTCAATCTGGCCACCTCTAGCCATTCTGTCAGGATTAGTAAGCCAAGGCAAAATGCTGCCCATAGGATCCTTCCAGTCCAGATTCTCGCTGAGGGTGGCATCAACCTTAGCCCTTATGGACAGGATATCAGCACCCAGCATTTGTGCTTTGGCAGTTATATTCACGCCGTTCTCCTTATCATAATCAACACCAGCCAGAATGGAATACTTGTCCAATGTTACGCCTGCATTCAACGAAAGTTCCTCACCGTTGAGTATCAGTTTTGTAAGTTTGAACTTATCCGGTTTTACTCCCTCAACTTCTTTGCGGATAATGGAGCCTGTACCCTCAACCTGAACCTGGAAATCGGTTTCATACGCAATTTTGGCTTGTAAAACTTTATTATTGCCGATGGTTACTGACAGATCCAAAGTATCAGGAAGAGTAATGTTTTTTACCTGCTGGGTTGTAGCATTGGTAATTGACACCCTGCTTTCAGGATCATTATGACCCTTAAGAACAATAACAGCTTTCTCCTCCTTATTGTTAAAGCCAATATTCAGCTTGAACTGGTCAGACTTATAAATGACATCCGAAACATAAGGTATGATCATTACAGAATCCTTAAAGACGCCTGCGCCGTCCAGAACCTGTATGGTATCCAGTACAAAATCCAGGTTTGCCTCAAAAAACAGGCCTTCAAAATCAAATAAGATATCCTCCTCAGTATACAGGAACTCACGGATTGCATTTATTCTGCCACCCAATATCTCATCCTGTTGGGCTATTGCCTCAAACATATCATTTATATCAATGGTATTATCGCCAAATTCGGCCATAATAGACTGTAAAGTCTGGCTAAGACTGGTAAAGTCAATAACCTGGACTACAGTGTTTAGAGAATTGGATAAAATATCCTGCTGTCGCTCATAACTCAATACATTCTCATACTTTTGACGATCTTTTGAAGCGTCATTCACATCGTCCTTTTCTTTATCACAAGAAACAAATGCAAAAGCACCGGTTGCCAGTGCAAGCATGCATAAGAATAATTTCTTCATACTATTACAGTTTGATTAATTTGGTGCAAAGATATGTATAAAAATCAAATGATGTTAAAAAAAACATCAAATTGACATCAGAACATCTGCCTTACCCGCTCAATACCAGCCACTAAGGTATCAATTTCGGCCTTGGTGTTATAGAATGCAAACGATGCACGGACTGTCCCCGGAATGCCAAAACGGTCCATGAGGGGTTCGGCGCAATGATGGCCGGTACGTACAGCTATTCCAAGACGATCCAGCAGCGTGCCCATATCGGACGGATGTATATTGCCCACCAGGAACGACACTACTCCGCTACGTTTAGGGGCATTGCCTATGAACCGCATTCCGGGAATCTCTCCCAGGCGCTGCATTGCGTATGAACAGAGTTCTGACTCATATCCGGCAATCTGTTCCATTCCTATATTCTGTACATAATCAAGCGCCACGCCCAATGCTATGGAGCCTACATAGTCCGGTGTTCCGGCCTCAAACTTATAAGGCAGGTCATTATATGTGGTACCCTGAAAGGTTACCTTTTTTATCATCTCACCTCCGCCCTGATAGGGAGGCATCTTTTCCAACAGTTCCCTGCGGCCGAAAAGAACGCCTATACCGGTTGGACCATAAATCTTGTGACCGCTGAATGCATAGAAATCGGCTCCCATTTCCTTAATGTTCACACTGATATGAGGAACTGACTGCGCGCCGTCAACTGCAACCGGAATGCCAAGTTTGTGGGCCTTGGCAACAATCTCTCTGACAGGATTGACTGTGCCTAGAACATTGGATACGTGAGTTATGCTTACAAGTTTTGTCTTGGGACCCAAAAGCTTGTCAAAGGCATCCATATCAAGCTCTCCAAGGTCAGTTACAGGAATAACCTTAAGCTTGAATCCGTATCTCTGAGCCTGAATCTGCCAGGGAACTATGTTGCTGTGATGCTCCATGCCCGATATCAGGACCTCATCGTCCTCCTTAAGGAATGCCCATGCAAAAGAGCTGGCCAAAAGGTTAATGCTCTCGGTTGTTCCGCGGGTAAAGATTATCTCCTCCGTACTGCCGGCGCCAATAAAACGGCGTACATTGTCACGGGCGGCCTCCAACATATCGGTAGCCTCCTGCGAAAGGAAATGTATGCCACGGTGAACATTGGCGTTTACATTGCGGTAGGCATCACTGATTGAGTCAATGACGCACTGAGGTTTCTGGGTAGTGGCGGCATTATCCAGATAAACCAGCGGCTTACCGTAAACCTCACGTCCCAGAATGGGAAAATCCTTTCTTATGCTCTCTATGGAAATCATAGTTCCCAATCATTTAAAGGCCAAGGCCAATGCCAAAGCCAAAGTCAACTTATCATCTGCATGCACGGCAACCCTCACACTGCGAGAGTTCTCCGCGGAAACGTTTCTCTACCAAACGGTTAAGGCGGTCACGCAACGGTTCCAGAGCAACGCGTCCTATCACCTCACCTACAAACGCCTGCATAAGCATCATACGTGCCTCGGCCTGGGGAATACCGCGCTGGCGCATGTAAAACATGGCTTTCTCATCAAGCTGGCCAACCGTTGCACCGTGACTGCACTTTACGTCATCGGCATAAATCTCCAGTTGCGGCTGGGTGAACATACGTGACTCACGAGTAAGGCATATGTTACGGTTGGTCTGTTCCGATACGGTATGCTGCGCACCGTGGCGGACCAGCACCTTGCCTGCAAACGCTCCGGTTGAGCTGTCGTTGAGCACATACTTGAACAGCTCACTGCTTGTGCAGTCCTGTGCTCTGTGGTCAACAAAAGTCATATTGTCCACATGCTGCTCCTTGTCAATGGTTGCTATACCGTTAAGTGACAAAGATGAGCCACGTCCGGCAAACGTTGAGAACACGCTGTTACGTGTCTGACCGTTATGGAGTGTCACATAGTCAATCTCGGCCTTGCTGTCGGCACCATGGCTTAAATAGAGTTCCGATACACGCATGTTGGCATTATGAGTCTCTTCAAGATCGTAAAGTTCAAATCCCGACCCGTCGCCGGCAAACACCTCGACCACCTGAGTTGTCAGGAAAGCGTTACCGGTCAATGCGTGGTCGCAAAGCAACAGTTTAAGCTGCGCGCCACGTCCCAGTACCACCAGGATACGGCGGTTAACCATAAGGTCAACCGGAGAGTGTAGCAGTGTTACAAGCTGCAGGGGTTTTTCAATTATCACTCCGTCCGGAACATATATCATCATGCCATCCTGGGCAAACATGGTGTTAATGGCTGCTATACCCGGACGGTCCATATCGGCAAGACGTCCGTAATAACCCTCTAATATCTCAGAGTGACGGTTTGCAGCCTCACGCAGACTGCCAATAAAGACACCATCGGGAAGAGATGCCTTGGCTGCGGTATCGGATGCGGCAAACTCATCATTGGCCAGGAAATAGAAAAGCGTGCTCAGGTTGGGAACATTGCACTTGAATGCCTGGGCCTTGTCCACATGCATGTCAATGCGGCTCAGGTTCATACCCCAATCGGGTTCAAACCACCTGGCCACATCGGTATGCAGATACTCCTCCAGACCCTTGTGGGGCAGACCGTTACGCACAAGGCTCTTCATTGCCTTGTCACGCAAAGCGTTCATTGCTCCCGCCGAACCTTTGTCAATGAGTGCCCTGTTTTGGCTGAATATGTCTATATAATTCTGCACAGGCATTATTTTACCGAATCCTCATACTCCTTTATAACCCAGTCATATCCGCGCTCTTCAAGCTCCAGAGCCAACTCCGGGCCGGCTGTCTTGATAATACGTCCCTGATAAAGCACATGGACTATATCGGGCTTTATGTAATCCAGCAGACGCTGGTAGTGCGTTATGACAATGACCGATGTCTCCGGGCTCTTAAGGCGGTTAACGCCATCGGCCACAATACGCAGGGCATCAATGTCAAGGCCTGAATCGGTCTCGTCAAGTATACTGAGTGACGGCTCAAGCATGGCCATCTGGAATATCTCGTTACGTTTTTTCTCGCCACCGCTGAAACCCTCGTTGACCGAGCGGTTCATGAATTTGGCGTCAAGCTTTACAAGGTCACGTTTCTCCTTGATAAGCTTAAGGAACTCTGTGGGAGCCAAAGGTTGCTGTCCCAGAGCCTTGCGCTTTTCATTAATTGCGGTACGCATAAAGTTGGTCATGCTTACTCCGGGTATCTCAACCGGATACTGGAATGACATGAACAAACCCTGATGGCTGCGCTCTTCGGCACTCATGGCCAGCAAGTCCTTATCCTTAAAGGTAACCTTACCACCAGTTACCTGATATGCGGGATGCCCCACAAGCACGTTGCTCATGGTACTCTTGCCGGATCCGTTGGGACCCATAATGGCATGTACCTCACCTGCGTTTACCTCAAGGTTTATGCCCTTAAGTATCTCTTTGCCGTCAATTCCGGCGTGAAGGTTTTCTATCTTAAGCATCATATTATCCAACAGTATTTTCAAGTGAAACCGACAAAAGCCTCTGGGCCTCAACGGCAAACTCCATAGGCAGCTTGTTAAGCACCTCCTTGGCATATCCGTTCACAATCAGACCTATGGCCTGCTCCATTGGTATGCCGCGCTGGTTGCAGTAAAAAAGCTGGTCCTCCGATATCTTGGATGTGGTAGCCTCATGCTCCACAATTGCAGTCTCATTCTTTACATCCATGTAAGGGAACGTATGGGCACCGCAGTCACTGCCAAGCAGCAGGGAGTCACACTGGCTGTAGTTGCGTGCGCCATCGGCATGCTCGCCCACCTTAATCAGGCCGCGGTATGAGTTCTGGCTGTGTCCGGCCGATATACCTTTACTAATTACGGTACTCTTGGTGTTACGTCCCAAATGTATCATCTTGGTTCCGGTATCGGCCTGCTGCCAGTTATTGGTAAGTGCCACGGAGTAGAACTCACCCTGTGAGCCGTCACCCTGCAGCACGCAGCTTGGATACTTCCATGTTATGGCCGATCCGGTCTCAACCTGAGTCCAGGACAGTTTGGCATCAACACCCTTAACAAGACCGCGCTTGGTAACAAAATTATATACACCGCCCTTGCCGTTCTCATCACCAGGATACCAGTTCTGGACTGTGCTGTACTTAACCTCGGCACGATCCATCACCACAATCTCAACAATGGCGGCATGCAGCTGGTTCTCATCGCGCATAGGTGCGGTACAACCCTCCAGATATGACACGTAACTGTCATCATCGGCCACAATAAGCGTACGCTCAAACTGTCCCGTACCTGCCGCATTGATGCGGAAATAGGTGGAAAGCTCCATAGGACAACGTACACCTTTTGGAATATATACGAATGAACCGTCGCTGAATACCGCGCTGTTAAGGGCGGCAAAAAAGTTGTCACGATAATTAACTACGCTGCCCAGATACTGCTTTATCAGGTCCGGATGATTACGGATAGCCTCGCCCATGGAGCAAAAAATGATTCCCTTCTCGGCCAGGGTCTTTTTGAATGTGGTCTTTACCGATACGGAATCCATTACCGCATCGACAGCCACACCGCCGCTAAGTGCCAGACGCTCCTCGAGCGGAATGCCCAGTTTGTCAAAAGTCTTCATGACCTGAGGGTCAATCTCCTCCAGGCTCTTGGGCCCCTCTTTCTTTGCGGTAGGGTCAGCGTAATACGATATGTTCTGATAGTCTATCTCAGGGATATCCAGATGCGCCCAATGGGGCATTTCCATGGTAAGCCAGTGGCGGTAAGCCTTAAGGCGGAACTCAAGCATCCACTCAGGTTCCCCCTTTCGCTCCGAGATAAGACGTACGGTATCCTCCGTAAGACCACGGTCTATAATCTCCGTGTGAACATCGGTAGTGAATCCGTACCTGTACTTCTCGGCACTGATCTCCCTGATGAGACTGTTCTCCTGTTCAACAGAATTCACCTTATTCAAACCTTTTTTTGGTCCGACTTGTTTGTCTCCTTTTGATTCTTCCTGTTAAGGTCCGGTACCAGTTTCTCGGCATCATCCTTTACCTTATTCCATGTCCACTGCAGACAGAAACGTGAAAAGTCGCCAACCGGCCTGTACAGTACTGACTGCCTTTTGTCATCTTTCCTTATAATGCTGTCCGATATACCGGTAAAATCAAGCAGCATGATAATAAGTCCCATAACCAGCATTGAAATAAAAAAGCCAAAGCATGCGCCCAACAACCTGTCCAGCAAGCCCAGACTGGCCGCATGAATGATTCGGGAAAGAAGTTTGCCTATAAATCCGCAGAACACAGGCACTATAATAAGGATTATCACGAATGCCAGAATGCAGGCAGGCCGCTCAGGCAGGTTCAAGGTATTCTCCAGAAAACCGGCAAACGGCTGGTACAGCAAAGTACCCAGAACAATACCCAGGATAAGACCTCCCAGACTGAATGCCTGTTGTGTCATACCCTTGATTATGCCTTTAACAAAACCGGCAATCAGGATACCCAGGATAATGCAATCCAATACTAAACTCATAACCAAGACCTAATTTTAAAGAGTCTGTTTAACCTCAATCTGGGTGAATGTCTCAATAATGTCACCCTCCTTGATGTCATTGTATGATACCAGGCTTATACCGCACTCCATACCGGTGGGTACCTCCTTTACATCGTCCTTAAAGCGCTTAAGGGCCTGGATATCGCCAGTGTGGATTACAATGCCGTCACGTATTACACGAGCCTTGTCATTACGTGAAACCTTACCGTCACGTACACGGCAACCGGCTACCATACCAACCTTTGATATATGGAACACCTCCATAACCTCGATGGTCGATGTAACCTCCTCCTTGACCTTGGGCGCAAGCAGACCCTCCATGGCCGACTTGACCTCGTCAATGGCATCGTATATGATTGAGTAGATACGTATATCAACATCATTCTGCTCGGCCAGACGCTTGGCGGCACCCGACGGACGGACATCAAAACCAATGATGATGGCGTTCGATGCGGCAGCAAGACTGACATCACTCTCCGAGATGGCACCCACAGCCTTGTGGATAACATTAACCTGAACGTTAGGAGTTGAGAGCTTGATAAGTGAATCGCTCAGAGCCTCAACGGATCCGTCCACATCGGCCTTTACAATAAGGTTAAGCTCGTGGAAATCGCCCATCTTGATACGGCGGCCCAGCTCATCCAGTGTAAGGGTCTGTGCGGTACGTACACCCTGCTCACGCTGCAGCTGCTCACGCTTGCCGGTAATCTCACGGGCCTCACGCTCGCTGTCCACTACGTGGAAGCTTACACCGGCCTGGGGAGCACCGTTCAGACCCAGAATGAGCACAGGTTCGGCGGGAGCGGCCGATTTTAGTTTCTGGTTACGTTCGTTGAACATGGCCTTAACCTTACCCCACGATGTTCCGGCAATCACAATGTCACCCATCTTAAGGGTTCCGTTCGATACCAGCACGGTAGCCACGTATCCGCGGCCCTTATCAAGCGATGACTCAATGATAGTACCGGTTGCCTTACGGTTGGGGTTAGCCTTAAGGTCAAGCATTTCGGCCTCAAGCAGCACCTTTTCCATAAGCTCGTTCACGCCTATACCCTTCTTGGCCGATATATCCTGACTCTGATACTTACCGCCCCAGTCCTCAACCAGGAAGTTCATCTGTGCCAGTTCCTGTTTGATTCGCTCGGGATCGGCAGCAGGTTTATCAACCTTATTGATTGCAAATACTATAGGTACACCTGCTGCTGTGGCATGTGCGATAGCCTCCTTGGTCTGGGGCATCACGTTGTCATCGGCAGCTACTATGATGATTGCTATATCGGTAACCTGGGCACCACGGGCACGCATGGCGGTAAATGCCTCGTGACCCGGAGTATCAAGGAACGTAATGTGACGTCCGTCCTCAAGCTTTACGTTATAGGCACCAATGTGCTGTGTAATACCTCCGGCCTCACCGGCAATAACGTTTGACTTGCGGATATAGTCAAGCAGAGAGGTCTTACCATGGTCAACGTGACCCATAACGGTTACGATAGGTGCGCGCGGTACCAGATCCTCCTCCTTGTCGGCCTCCTCGGTAATCTGCTGTGCAACCTCGGCGCTCACAAAGTCGGTTGTGAATCCGTATTCATCGGCCACGATATTGATGGTCTCGGCATCCAGACGCTGGTTGATTGACACCATCACGCCCACGTTCATACAGGTTGCGATAACCTGGGTTACGGGTATGTTCATCATGGTGGCCAGCTCATTGGCTGTCACGAACTCGGTAAGTTTAAGTACCTTGCTCTCGGCCATCTCCTGCTCCAGAGCCTCCATCTGACGCTGCTGAACCTGCTCGCGCTTGTCCTTGCGGTACTTTGAAGACTTGGTCTTACCCTTCTGGAACGATGAGAATGTATCGCGGATCTGACGGTTTACATCCTCGTTTGAGAACTCAGCCTTATCGGCCTTGTTGAAACGGTGATCCTTGTTGTTACGGCCGCCGCCCTTCTGGGCATCCTTGCCGCCGCCGCGGTTCTCGTTCTGCGACTGGTTGTAGCTGTCAGCCTTGGTCAGGTCAACCTTCTCACCGCCGATGCGGACGCGGTTCTTCTTGCGCGGTGCATCGCCGTCCTGGTTTCTTTCACCGGGCTTGATCTCCTTCATGAGTGACTCCTTGAACTGCTGACGCTGTTGCTGGCGCTGCAGCTCCTTGGCCTCGCGTTCCTTCTTCTTCTCCTCCTTGGACTTCTTCTTGGGACGGGTTGACTGATTGATGGCTGTCAGGTCAATCTTTCCCACGGTCTTGATATTCAGACCGCCGTTCTGGGGAGTTTGAATCTTGAACACGCTCTCCTTGGGAGCCTCAACCTTAGGTTCGGGAGTAGCCGCTACGACAGGCTCTGCAGCCTTGACGGGAGCCTCCTCTACCTTGGGCTCAACCTTTACGGGTTCTGCCTTGACGGGTTCTGCCTTTACGGGCTCTGCCTTGGGCACAACAACCTTCTTGGGCTCAGGTTTGGGTTCCGGTTTGGGCTCAGGTTTGGGTTCGGCCTTAACCTCAGGCTCCTTCTTGACGGGCTCGGCGGGTTTGGGCTCCTCCTTCTTGGGCTCAACAGGCTCTGCCTTGGGTTCCTCCTTGACATCGGCCTTATCCTTACCCAGGTCTATCTTACCTACAGTCTTGAACTTTATTACCGGCTCCTCGGGGATGACAGTCTCTACCATCTCGGGCTCCTTCTTGGCAGGCTTCTCCTCCTGTACAGGCTCATCGGCAGCACTCTTTCTGCTCATACGGTCCTGAAGGAAACGGTTGGCCTCCTCGCGGATTGACTTGTCCTGACTGTACTCAGCCACCAGGAGGTTGTACTCCTCGTCGGTAAGTTTCTGGTTCAGGTCCTCGGTAATATCGGCAAAACCCTTCTTGTGCAGGAACTCGACCAGGGTCGATACTCCCACATTCAACTCTCTTGTTGCTTTACTTATTCTTATCGCCATCTATAAAAATACTTTCTTGTTGTCCAGGGCTCTGCCCCGATAAAATTTACTTCTTAATGAACTTCTGGAACTCCTCCTCATCGGCAAACTCACGTGCCAGGATATCCAGTATCTCATCTACCTGCTCCTCCTCAAGGTCAACTGACTCAGTCAGGATCTCACGGTCAGCACGCAGAACTGCCTTGGCTGTCTCAAAGCCTGCATCGTGCAGAGCATCGACAACCCAATCCTCAATATCACCGCGGAAGTCATCCAGATAGATATCCTCCTCAGTTGAATCCTGCTCCAACTCACGGTAAACATCGATGGTATACTCGGTCAGCATACTTGCCAGCTTGATGTTCAGACCGCTCTTACCGATAGCAAGTGAAACCTGATCCTGCTTCAGATAAACCTCTGCACGACGGGCCTCGGTATCCAGATTCAGTTCTGATATCTTGGCGGGACTCAGGGCACGCTTGATGAAGAGCTCTATGTTGGTGGTGTAGTTGATAACGTCAATGTTCTCGTTACGCAGCTCACGTACGATACCGTGTATGCGTGAACCCTTTACACCTACGCAGGCGCCTACGGGATCAATGCGGTCATCATATGACTCAACGGCAATCTTGGCGCGCTCACCCGGTATGCGGACAATCTTCTTGATTGTGATAAGACCGTCGGCAATCTCGGGAACCTCCTGCTCCAGCAGACGCTGCAGGAACACGGGTGATGTACGGCTCAGCATAATCTTGGGGTTGTTCACGTTGTCAACGCGGTCAACAACGGCACGTACAGTCTCGCCCTTACGGAAGAAATCGCTGGGAATCTGGTCAGTCTTGGCCAGCAGCAGCTCATTACCCTCCTCATCCAGAAGCAGGATCTCCTTCTTCCAGATCTGATAAACCTCACCGGTAACGATGGTGCCGATCTTCTCTACATACTTGTTGTACAGGCTGTCCTTCTCAAGTTCCAGAATCTTTGAAGCCAGTGTCTGGCGCAGATTCAGGATGGCGCGACGGCCGAACTTGCTGAAATCAACCTGCTCGGAAACCTCCTCGCCTACCTCAAAGTCCTCGTCAATCTGACGGGCCTCAGAGAGTGAAATCTGAGTATTGGAATCCTCAAGATCCTTATCCTCAACCACGATGCGTGAACGCTGGATCTCGCAGTCACCCTTGTCAGGGTTGACAATAACCGAGTAGTTCTCATCGGTTCCGAACATCTTTGAGATAACACTGCGGAAACTCTCTTCAAGAACAGAAACCAGTGTCATACGGTCTATGTTCTTAAGTTCCTTGAACTCCTGAAAGGTATCGATCAATGAGACCGTTTCTTCTTTCTTAGTAGCCATTTTACTTTAAACTTATTACGTATTTTACATATTTCACTTCATCGTAGCCGAACGGCATCTCTACCTCGACTGTCTTGGGACGCTTGCTGCCCTCAACCTTCTGCTTCTGCTGAACCTGGACTGCAAATCCCTTTTCATCGGCAGACACAAGTATACCCTTAAGTTTGGCACCGCTCTTGGGGAGCACCTCAACCTCCTGGCCGATGTGGTTAATGTACTGCTGAAGTACTTTGAAAGGCTGGCCGATACCCGCGGAGCCCACCTCCAACTCATAATCCTCGACATCACGGTCAAGTGAGGCTTCGATAAAACGGCTCAGATCCACACAATCGTCAATCCAGACACCCTCGGCCTGGTCAATCTCTACGACAATGCGGTTGTCAGGGGTAACATCCACATCAACAAGAAAATAGCCCTCCTTGGTATTGAGCCATTTCTCTGCGATACTGATAACTTGTTGTTTGTCAATCATATAAAAGTTAAACTTGTTTTCTGATAAGCAACCGTATGGCAACAAAAAAGAGGCCCTCGGCCTCTCCACACATCATCTTATCGGGTGCAAAGATAATGCTTATCCTGCACCCGACCAAGAATAATGTTATATTTTTGCTTAATAACCCAGGTATCCGAGCATTCTGGCGGCATAACGGCGGCCGAACTCGCGCAGACCCTTGCAGTTGAAATGCAGATGGTCACGACCGCAAGCGCATCCGTATGCGGGAACGACCATAGCCTGCGGCAAAGTCTCGGGCAGAGTAGCCATCACCTTGTTGTGATCGGCGCATACACCACCCTGATCAGCGGGAACAACCTCACCTGAGAGCAGAGGAATTGAACCGGCCTCCAGACCCAGGTCAGCCAGGATATCGTCATAAACCTTCTTTACGTTAGCCGGCCACTGGGGGTCATTGGTGTTGGTCTCACCCTGATGCAGCAGGATACCCTTGATGACACCATCCTGCTGAGCCTTCTTGCAGAGCTCAATCAAACGGTTATAGGGGTTGCCGCCGTATTCCTTGCAGATATTCTGCATCCAGCCAGCCTGCTTGGGGATGTACTCCTCACACTTGTCCTTGTCAAAAAGGTCAATCGAGCAACCTGCAACAGCCACCATAACGACACCGATCTTTACATCCTCGGGCATGTTCTGAACCATTGTACGGCCAAAATAGTCGGCGGGAGTAAGACCTGTGTTGGGGCGTGCCAACGGCGGAACTGCAGTACGCCACTCACCCATCTTGCTGTCGGGGAAATCAACGGCGTTCATTGTAACGAAACGGGGGCTTACATTCTCCTTGTCAATCTGCTCAGGACGGGGGTTACCCTCCATGTTTGACTGACCTATGCAGATGTAAATGTGGAAGTTGGGATCCGGCTGAGCCAGAACTTTAAACGGAGCCAGCATAAGAGCAGCCAGCAGAACGATTCCTGATTTTTTCATATTAAAGTATGTTTGGTTAATTTGATTAGTGATGCAATTTTCGGAATTTTAAGCGAGTTCTACAAGAAAAACCGGTAGCTTTGTGCCAAAATCCTACTTGATGAAAAGAAGATCCATAAGATCAAACAACAATTTCCTTTTGGGGTCACTCCTGATGATAGTGGCTATGCTCGTTATTGTTGTCTTGTTCCTTTATCTGTCATTCAGGTTCTCAACTCCCTCTCATTGAGGAGAAGCCAGAATGGAATCATAACGCTTGCGGTCGCCAAGCAGTCCCGCAGCCTCTTCAAGGAACCTGTCTGATTTCATGTTATACATTATCAGGCCGCGCTGATAGTAGTAGCGGACCAGAATCTCCATTGATACAACCCTCTCCAGATCCTTACGGAACACATCCAGGTCATTACGCAGGTCATACTGCAGCTTGCTCTCCAGTGACTTGAACTCATCTTGAGCCTTATCGGCCAGGCCCTCCCTTTCGGCCAGTTTACGGAGCGATTCAAGCGCCTTGCTGCTGTTGCTCTCAAACTTGAAGTCGCTGTTGCATACAAACTCCTTGAACTCATTGTAGTCCTGATCGGTCAGTTTGAAATCCTGTGCGGGAGCAATGGTTGCGTGTCTGGTGCACCACTCGTTGACGTAGTCAAACAGCACCACGTTCTGAGAGAGGTAATAGAGAATGTCAGGCATGGTGTCCTGCTTGCAGACCACGTCGGGACGAATTCCGCCGCCGTCGCGTACAGGTCGGCCCGCAGCGGTGTAGAACACCTTGGTCAGACTGTCGGGAATATGCTGTGCCTGACCCTTTTCATTACGCTTAGAGTAGTCAATCTCCTGGATGCAGCGTCCGCTGGGTATGTAGTACTTTGCTGTAGTAACCTTAAGGGTTCCGTTGAAAGGCAGCATACGTGTAGTCTGCACCAGACCCTTTCCGAATGTACGCACGCCCACTATCACGGCACGGTCCAGATCCTGCAGGCTGCCTGCCACGATCTCAGAGGCCGATGCCGACTGGTCATCGGTCAGAACCACCAGCGGTATGTTCTCATCTATAGGGTTGCGCTGAGTGACGTATGTTGAGCCTACCTGTGGCACCTTGCCGCGTGTCTCAACCAGTTTGGTGCCCTTGGGAACGAACAGGCCCACAATCTCGACCGCCTCGTTCAGCAGTCCGCCGCCGTTGCCGCGCAGGTCAAGGATGATACCCTTGGCACCCTGCTCCTTAAGTTCCACCAGAGCCTTCATCACGCTCTTGGAGCAGTTCTCGGTAAA
>CACWIN010000030.1 GCA_902760965.1 uncultured Bacteroidales bacterium
TTTGTAGATCCATACGGTCTGCTCTGACTGGTTGCCCATCATGTCAACGGTCATGGTGTACTTGGTGCACTCCTTACCGGCGATGGTCTCCTTACCAACCTCCTTGATGTTGTTATCCTTCTTAACCTGATCAGTCAGCTTGTTCCAGTTGATCTGGGCACGGCCACCGCCGAAACCACCCATACCACCGAATGCCGGCATCTTGGTAGCGGTCTTAGCCTCATCGTTGATGCGGATCTGAGCACCGTCCTTATCTGTGATTGTGCGGGTCTTGCCTTCGCCACCCATGAAACCACCTTCTGATACCTGAGCGGTCTTAAGACCGTAGTTGTCAAAATAGGTCTCAGTGATCATTTCGTTACCCATCATATCCATAGACATGGTGATAACACCTGACTTAACTCCGTAAGGAGCATCGGCCGGAGCCTGAGCGTTAGCCAGAGAAACTACTGCCAGAAGGGCAGCTGCCAAAAACATCTTCTTCATTTCTGTTTGTTTTAAGTTATTAATTAGTAAAAGGTGAATTCAAAACAAATTCATACAACTATCATATAAGGCGTAAAAATAAAAGTTAAATGTGGAAAAGGAAAAAATGGAAAAAAAACAAACAGCAAATTTATTCCAGCTCCACCTCAACCTCTTCAAGGTCATCATCAGGATCATCGTCCGGAAGGTCGTCAAAATCAAATTCAAAATCAGCTCCGGCTGCAACAAGCTCATTATGAAGCTCTCCTGCATCCTTGGAGCGGTGAACTATATGTTCGGTCTTCCATGTAGCGTCCAGCTTGTTGCTCTCGCTGTTCAGTTCCTTCCAGAGTATATCCTTTAGTTGCTGCAAGCCCAGCCCGCTTACGCCCGATATGAACACATGAGGCAAATCGGCGGGAAGATTGGGTTCCAGCATTGAAATAAGTTCCTCATCAATAAGGTCACATTTGGTAATTGCAAGCACCCGCTGTTTGTCCAGCATTTCCGGATTGAACTGTTCAAGTTCATTCAGGAGTATCCTGTACTCACGGGATATGTCATCCGTATCGGCCGGGACCATGAACAATAGCAGCGAGTTGCGTTCTATATGACGCAAAAAACGCAGTCCAAGTCCCTTACCCTCGCTTGCGCCCTCAATAATGCCCGGGATATCGGCCATTACGAACGATTTGCCTTCACGATAGGAAACAATGCCAAGATTGGGTTCAAGAGTTGTAAACGGATAGTTGGCAATCTTGGGTTTGGCGGCCGATATAGCCGACAAGAGTGTTGATTTGCCGGCATTGGGGAATCCCACCAGACCCACATCGGCCAACAGCTTGAGTTCCAGAACCACCATCAGTTCCTGAGCAGGTTCACCGGGTTGGGCAAATCTTGGTGCCTGGCGGGTAGCCGTCCTGAAATGCCAGTTGCCAAGTCCGCCGCGGCCACCCTTAAGAAGTACTATCTCCTGACCGTCATCGGTTATATCGCAAAGATACTCTCCGGTCTCGGCATCGTATGCAACCGTACCGCAAGGCACCTCTATTATGACGTCCTTGCCGTCTTTACCAAAACACTTGTTGCTGCCGCCGTTCCCGCCGTTCTCGGCAAACGCATGGCGTTCATACCTAAGATGGAGCAAAGTCCAATAGTTACGGTTACCCTTAAGGATAACGCTGCCACCCTTGCCTCCGTCGCCACCGTCAGGACCGCCGTTGGGAATATACTTGTCATGACGCAGATGCGCCGAACCTCTGCCACCCTTGCCGGAGCGACAGAATATCTTTACGTAATCTACAAAATTGCTTTCAGCCATATAAATACAAGGTGGGGTCAGATTGACTCCACCTTTTCTATAATTTCCTTTATCATCAAGTCTTTGTCACCCTTGAAAGTAAACTCCGAAAGAACGCCCTCTTTCTTGAACCACTCTATGAGCGGATGAGTCTGGGTGTAATATACATTGAAACGCTTCTTGATGGTCTCTTCGTTGTCATCGGCACGGCCCTCTATCTGGGCACGTTTTAAAAGGCGTTCCATAAGGATATCCTCGCTTACGATCAGATTCAGAGTGACCGATATCTTTTCGCCGCGTTCGTGAAGCATCTCCTTTAAAGCCTTGGCCTGAACTATTGTGCGGGGAAAACCGTCAAATATCACGCCGGGACCCTCACGCATGGTGTCGTAAACACTTGCAAGCATATCAATGATCAGGTCATCGGGAATGAGTTGTCCTTTTTCAATATATCCTTCGGCAATATTGCCAAGTTCCGTGCCGGCTTTTATCTCGGCTCTGAGCACATCGCCGGTAGAAATATGATTATATCCGAATTTCTCAACCAGGGCAGCACTATACGTTCCTTTGCCGGAACCGGGAGCGCCAAATATTACTATGTTGTCCATTGTTAAGCTGTTATTTATTTTACAATCTGATAAATATCTCGTGAGTTTCGGCCAAAACCGTCATAATCAAGGCCATATCCCACAATAAAGCCGTTGGGGATACTCAATGCAAGATATTTGAGTGTAAGGTCAACTTTAAGTTTGTCAGGTTTGCACAGCAGGGCACACACCTGGACCGATGCGGCACCCTTCTCTGCCAGAGAGTCCAGGACGTCACGCATGGTGTAACCGGTATCCACAATATCCTCAACTATTATCACATGACGGCCTTCGACCGACTCCTGCAGACCCATAAGTTCCTTAACCTTTCCGGTAGTATCGGTACCTGAGTATGAGGCCACCTTTACGAATGATACGTTACAAGGTACGCTCACGTTCTTGAGCAGATCGGCCGCAAACATGAAAGAACCGTTCAGGATACACAGGAACAGAGGTTCCTTGCCCTCATAATCACGGTTAATATCTGATGCTACTCTCTTAATTTCCTTTTGGATCTCGGCTTCCCTGATGAAAGGAGCGAATAATCTGTCCTTAACCTGAATGGTTTCCATATACGACTTTATTAATTATGCGAATATACTTAAAAAATGTGAGGTATTAAGGGGCATCATCCCATTTTTATAAGTGACCCTTACAAGAATAGCCGTTTTTTAACAAAATAAACGTACATTTGCCAAGTACAATTGCCAAATGACAGACCTATCATACATAGATGAGACCCGGCAGATGCTCAAAAAACTGCTTCCTGTAGAAAGCATCATGACCATTAATCAGGACCAGATAAAGGACCTGATCAAAAAGCGTGACCCTAAAGCTCACAAGGGCTGTTTCGGGCATGCCCTGCTTTATGCGGGCAGCTATGGAATGGCTGGCGCCGCAGTCCTCTCGGCCAAGGCATGCATGCGTTCTGGCGTTGGACTCCTTACTGTATGTACACCTCCTGCAAATAACGATATTCTGCAGATTTCGGTACCCGAGGCAATGGTGGTTCATACCGATGACATGTATGCCGAATCGGACTTTTCACGTTATTCGGCTATAGGAGCAGGTCCCGGATTGGGTAAGGGAGACTCGCAGACTGCCCTGCTTGACAAAATTCTTAAAAGCGCTTCCTGCCCTACCGTACTCGATGCCGATGCGCTGAACATTTTATCCCAGAACAGCTATCTGCTGGAATATGTTCCGGCAGGTTCGGTCATAACGCCCCACCCTGGTGAATTGGCAAGACTTACGGGAAAAACCACGGACTGGACACAGATGACCGGACGGGCAATAGAGTTTGCCAGGCAATCAGGCATAACCGTTGTAGTCAAGGGAGCGCCAACAGTAACTGTCACCCCTCAAGGGGCTGCATACATTAATACAACAGGTAATGCAGGTATGGCTACGGGTGGCTCGGGCGATGTACTGACAGGCATAACCCTGGCATTGCTGGCTCAGGGTTACAGCGCACTTGATTCCGCATTGACAGCGGTTTATATTCACGGATTGGCAGGCGATATCGCCGCCGCACAATTGAGTCAGACGGCCATGACATCGGCCGATATCATATCCTGCCTGCCACAGGCATGGCTAAAAACGGAAATATTATGAAAATGAATTTCATCAAATCATCCCTTATCATGGGATTTGCCTTGAGCAGCGTTTTGGTTGCCGCACAAGGTATCTCCACCCCCTACTCCCCCGGAGTAACTCAGGACGCAATCTCATACTGGTTACCTAAGACCAAACTTACCGTAAAGGTAACCACCACCAAACGTTCATTCAAGCCCGGCGAATTTTCACGTTATGCCGAGCGTTATCTTCGTATGAGCCAGGTAAAGGACAAGGCCGAAGACGTTTGGGAGATAACAGATATCTCGGTTATGACCAGCGGAGTGCCTGACAAGGACAATCTTTACACATTGGCATTTCCCGCAAAGGGTAACAGGCCCTATTTTGAGTTGACCAACGATGGTATACTGGCCGCGGTTAACACTCATATCCAGGAAGAGAGTACCGGTAGCCAGGAGCCAACAGCTCAAACCGGAACACAGGCCAAGGTAAATCCTCAGGATTATATGACCGAAGAGATTCTTATGGCAGGCTCCACCGCAAAGATGGCCGAACTTACCGCCAAAGAGATTTACAATATCCGCGAAAGCCGCAATGCCATTACCCGCGGCCAGGCCGATTATGTGCCGACCGACGGCGAATCATTAAAATATATGCTGGAATCCTTGTCGCAGCAGGAGGCCGCTCTTTTGACCCTGTTCAGCGGTACAAACGAATCCGAGGAGCATGTATTCATGATTGAAGTAAACCCGGACGAGTCTCTATCCAAGCAGGTCCTGTTCAGATTCTCATTGAAACTTGGAGTCTTGCCAATTGACAATCTTGCCGGCGAGCCTGTATGGATAGACGTTAAGGACTACAATATGCCTGGAGGCCAGGCATCGGAATCAAAAGCCAAGACAAGCAAGAAAGGTCAAGGCCCGTTCCTTTATTACCGTATTCCCGGACGTGCCTTGGTAAAGGTTTACAACAACCGCAAGAGCTTCCTTGAGCAGGACGTACAGATTGCCCAGTTTGGCAATGTGGAGGTTGTTTCATCATCAATAATGGGAAAGCACTCCGACACCAAGATTGTTTTTGACACCACAACCGGAAACATAAAAAGCATCAACGAGTAATAATCTTTATGCCAAAAATAATTCCGGGCGAACCTTTTAAAAGGTCCGCCCGGAGTTTTTATGGAATCTGTACCGTCTGTTACAGGAATATATACCGTAACACGAACAGTATTGCAAGAATCCAGGATGTTAAAGAAATCTTGTTGAACTTACCGCTCACTGCATTCAGGATAACATAAGAGATCATACCGAGCATAATACCATCGGAGATGCTGTATGTAAGAGGCATCATGATAAGGGTAATGTAAGCAGGTATTGAATCCGAATAGTCGTCAAGGTCAATCTCCTTGATAGGAGACATCATGAACAGACCCACAATGATAAGAGCTGGAGCCGTAGCTGAACTGGGAATTGCCAGGAATACGGGAGCAAACAGCAGGGAGATTATGAATCCGCATGCAATTACGAATGCGGTCAGACCTGAACGGCCTCCCTCGGCAACGCCCGATGCGCTCTCAACATAAGTGGTAGTTGTACTGGTTCCTACGCATGCACCTACTATGGTAGCAATTGCATCGGCCATAAAGATATTCTTAACGCCGGGAATCTTGCCGTCAGGGGTCATCATTCCAGCCTTCTTTGAAACGCCTACTACGGTACCAATGGTATCGAACATATCAATGAACAGGAATGTGAAGACCACGATAAGCATATCCAGTGAGAATATCTGGTCAAATGTGAACTTGAAAGCGATAGAACCTACCGAAGGCGGAACATCAATAATCTTGTCAAAATGGGTAAGGCCCATAGGAATACCTACAATCGAGGTCAGGATAATACCAATCAGCATAGCACCCTTTACCTTAAGGATAAAGAGCACACCTGTTATTACCAGTCCTATCATGCAGAGCCAGGCCGACGGTGAAGAAATGTCCAAACCTACCAGAGTAGCTGAGTTGTCAACAATAATCTCGGCATTCTGCAGACCTATGAATGCAATGAACAGGCCTATACCTGCACCGATAGCATTCTTAATGGCATCTGGCAAAGCATTTACCAATGCCTCACGTACGTTTGTGAGGGTCAGGATTACAAATATGAAACCTTCAATCAGAATTGCAGTCAATGCAAACTGCCAGGGTTTTCCCATGCCCAGACAAACTGTGTAAACAAAGAATGCGTTCAAACCCAGGCCAGGAGCCAGACCAAACGGTTTTTTTGCCAGAAACGCCATTACAAGAGTACCTGTTATGGCAGCAATGGCGGTAGCCGTAAACACGGCGCCATTGTCCATACCCAAATCATCAAGAGCAGCAAAAATAGTCGGGTTGACAACCAAAATGTAGGCCATTGTCAGGAATGTGGTTATACCAGCCACAATCTCTGTCTTTACGCTTTGCTTGGCGGGATCAAAACCCAAAGCTCCAAGAAATGACATAATAGTTCAGTTTTTTAGTTACGACTGTCAGGCTTGATCAGAAATTCCACTTGACACCAAGGCAGGGATTGCATACAAAGCCCTTGTCCCTGAAGTTGTTTGAAAGCTCAATCTCACCACCAATGTTAAAGTTCTCGCAGCCAAAGAGAGCACCTACGTTGTACCAGAGCTGAGGCTCGGAGAGGAACTTGAACTTGGTCTCGTCATCGAGTCCCCAAACAGCTTTCTCACCCCAGAAATCAAAGAATCCTGAGAATCTGAGGCCCTCCAAGCCAAACAGATTGTTCATGCCCCATACACCTGAAACCTGAATGGGAGTGTCGGTAGCTTTACTGTCAGTGTACATCTTGTACAACAGGGCAATTGTGAATGTATTTGAAAAATCAGCGTTGTGCAGGAAATACTCAGCACCAAACAACCAGTTACGTGCCGAGAAACCGCCGAATCGGCCAGACTGGAACTCAACATGTGCGCTCAAGGCACCCAGCTGTGTATCCTGCCAGAAGTTCAGGGCACGCTCAATCTCCATATAAGTACTCTGGGTACCATAGATATCAACGTCGCGCTGTTCTTTTGTGGTGTAGTCATAATCAACAAAGAAGAAAGTGCTTCCCCAATCATCGGCCTTGAACATTTCAAGTGTTGTTGTCACAAGTTTACGATCCTTGCCGAAATCATAGAACACCTGTAAGTTGGTCTGTGCAAAAGCACCCACTGACAGCAGGGCAAATCCTGCAAAAGCTACGATTTTTTTCATATCAAAACTTTTTAGAGTTAATAAGAATATAATTTGTAATTGATTATCCGTTGTATTTGGGGTCATCGTGAATAGGTTTCTTGAACTCCTCAGGCAGTTCCTGACCCTCACCGGTAGCGCGCTTACCGCTTGTGTAATCACCTGTAAAGTGGAAGTCATTACCGGGCAGCACTGCGTTCATGATTATACCCACCAGAGCGGCAACAGCCAGACCTGACAGGGAAATCTTACCGAATGATATGCTGCCGGGACCAAAGTTGATACCGATGGCGAGCACCAGTATCAGGGCGGCAATTAGCACGTTGCGGTTATTTGTAAAGTCAACCTTGTTCTCAACCAGGTTACGTACACCTACAGCCGATATCATACCGTAGAGCACCAGAGATACACCACCCACGGTTGCGGTAGGCATAGCATAGATGATCTGAGCGAACTTGGGGCAGAACGAGAACACGATTGCCAGCAATGCGGCAATTCGCACCACCTTGGGATCAAACACCTTGGTAAGGTTGAGCACACCTGTATTCTCACCGTATGTAGTGTTGGCGGGAGCACCGAACAGGGCAGCCAGTGCGGTAGCGCAGCCGTCACCCATAAGAGTACGGTGCAGACCGGGATCGGCAATATAGTTACGGTTACATGTTGACGAGATAGCGGCAACATCACCTATATGCTCAATCATTGTAGCGAAAGCAATGGGAACTATGGCAATTACGGCAGTCCAGACAAATGACCAGTCAGGATTCTGGAGAACCGAGAAAGCTGTATTCTCCCACTGGAAAGGCATTCCGAACCATGCAGCTTCCTTAACGGCCGTAAAATCAACCTGGCCAAAGCAGGCAGCTACTATGTATGAACCGATAACACCCAGAATGATAGGAATGATCTTGATCATACCCTTACCGAATATATTGCATATCACGATAATAAGGATTGCCAGCAGTGCTATCCACCAGTTGCTCTGGCAGTTATTGATGGCACTTGACGACAGGATAAGACCTATTGAGATAATGATAGGACCTGTTACCACGGGCGGGAAGAAACGCATTGTGCGACGCACACCGTAGAACTTGAACAGGGCAGCCAGGACAAAATATAGAAGTCCTGCAAAGAATACGCCTATGCAGGCATACGTAAGAGAAACGCCTTCGGTCAAGCCAAGACCAACGCCTATTTCCTTAACAGCCGCATAACCGCCCAGGAATGCAAATGACGAGCCCAGGAATGCGGGAACCTTCATCTTTGTAAACAAGTGGAAAATAAGAGTGCCTATACCTGCAAACAGCAGTGTAGCCGATACAGACAGACCTGTAAGAAGCGGTACAAGGACCGTAGCACCAAACATTGCGAACATGTGCTGACATCCCAGCACAAACATTTTTCCCCCTCCAAGGGTACTGGCATCATAGATGCCATCCTGTTTTAGCTCCATGACTGTTAACTGTTTTAGTTACGATTTGTTGAATTTTGTAGAATCGTGTTAGCAAAATTAATCGGGGGTAAAAAAAAGAGAAAAAAAATGCCGTTCTTTTTTGGCAATTGTTGAAAACTTTCCACCTATCAGTTGAAAACCTGTAAAACATAGGGAATCGGGCACTGATTTTTAAGCAAAACCATTATATTTGTGTCTTGTATCCAACAGTAAAAAGAGACTATGCAGATCCATTTTCAGATAGAATATCTAACCCGTTGGGGAGAGAACCTGTTCCTTTGCCTTAATATGCCCGACGGCTCCGGGCTGTGCCTTGACATGGACAACAACGGTCAGGGTACATGGTTTACGGATTATGACTTTGACAACGACGAGGTTGCCTGCAAAGATATCACCTATTATTATATTGTCCAGACCGACGGCATGCTCACACGCCGCGAAGAGGGTGCACTCCACTCCATACCTTACACGCGTGCTGACCGGCTGGTCCTGTCCGACCGTTGGAAAGACGTTGGAGGACAGAACATAGAACAGCGTACCGTTGCCATTCCTTATGTCCGGCACAACAACAGGCCCCGCTGGAAAGGAGCAGGCGTTTCCATTCCGGTATTCTCACTCCGTTCCGACAAGGATTTCGGCATTGGAGAATTCATGGACCTAATTCCTCTTGTTGACTGGGCAGCAATGACCGGACAGTGCATAATACAGACACTCCCTGTCAACGACACCACATTGACCGGCACATGGAAGGACTCCTACCCTTACAGCGCAAACTCATCGTTCGCCTTGAATCCCATTTACATAAATCTGGAGATGGTAGGCAAACTGCCGGACACGGATTTTGTTGAGCGGATGGAGAAAGTACGTCAGGAACTCAACTCTCTCCCGGCAATTGACTACGAAAAGGTTCTGGCAGCCAAGAATGAATATCTGGACCGTTTGTACGATGTCTTCGGCCCTCAGGTCCTTAAATCAAACGAATACCGCAAATTCTTTAATGCCAACCGCAGTTGGCTGGAGCCATACGCCCTGTACTGCTATCTGCGTGACAAATACGGAACCGCAAACTTTAAGGAATGGAAAGAGTCACAATACAAGGCGTCCCTGCTTGACAAATACCTGACCCCCGGCAATGAACGCTACCGCTTGATACAAAAGTACATGTTTATCCAGTATCACCTGGACAAGCAGTTCTCATATGTAAAGAAATACGCCAACAGCAAAGGAGTTCTTCTGAAAGGTGACATACCCATAGGCGTAAACCGTGACAGTTCCGATGCATGGATCCATCCCGAACTGTTCTTTGATGACTGTCAGGCTGGCGCTCCACCCGATGCCTTTGCTACCGATGGTCAGAAATGGGGAATGCCAACATACAATTGGGACAATATGGCACGTGACGGCTACTCCTGGTTTGCGGCCAGATTCCGCAAGATGGCCGATTTCTTTGATGCTTACCGCATTGACCATTTGTTGGGATTCTTCCGCATTTGGGAAGTGCCTCTCAAGTACAACAGCGGATTAATGGGACGTTTCAATCCCGCTTTGACATATACCGCCGACGAAATACGCAGGCAAGGATTCAATTTTGATCCGGAAAAGCATACCCAGCCCACGCCCGGCACCCCCGAGACCAATGTCCTGTTCCTTGAGGATACACACAAACAGGGCACATACCATCCGCGGATAAACGGCTTTGACACCCCCATGTTCAAAGAACTGTCCGCCCAGGATCAGGAAGCATACCGTCGTCTGCACGAGGATTTCTTTTACAGCCGCAACAATGATTTCTGGAGCAGCGTGGCAATGTCAAAACTGCCGGCTCTGATCGAGGCTACCGATATGCTTGTGTGCGGTGAGGACCTTGGAATGATTCCCGCATGTGTCCCCGATGTCATGGACCGTCTGCGCATTCTGGCACTCGAGGTGCAGCGCATGCCCAAGAACATGGGCGTGAGTGTATCGGACCCCGCCACATACCCGTATATGTCGGTCTGCACCACATCAACGCACGACATGAGCGTTCTGCGTACCTGGATTGAGGACGAAATGGAGCCCAACACCGTCATTGGCGCAAAGAAAGCAACCACAGCAGCCTGCACAAGTGTGATATCGGCCCATCTGGCGTCACCTTCCATGCTGGCCATATTCCCGCTTCAGGACTGGCTATCCATGAGTAAGGAACTGCGTGCTCCCGAGCCCAGGTCCGAGCGCATCAATGTCCCGGCCAACCCCAACAACTACTGGTGCTACCGCATGCACCTTACCCTTGAAAAGCTCTGCTCCGCCAAAAAGTTCAACCAGGAGCTCCAGCAAATGCTCTACCTCTCCGGCCGCTAAAGGGGCACAAAGGGGACGGTTCTTTTTGTGCCCCTAAAATAAGGCCATTGGGGACAGACCTTGATAAATCACAGGGGCACAAAAAGAACCGTCCCCTTTCATGTTTGAAAATCTGTCAGAAAGACTTGAAAGGTCACTAAAGATACTCAAGGGTGAAGGAAAAATCACCGAGGTCAACGTTGCCGAAACCCTAAAAGACGTACGCAAAGCCCTCCTTGATGCCGATGTAAACTACAAGGTCGCCAAGCAGTTCACCGATACCGTAAAGGAGAAGGCCCTGGGCATGAACGTGCTCACATCGGTCCGCCCCGGCCAGCTGATGGTCAAGGTGGTGCACGATGAACTTGCCACGCTCATGGGCGGCCAGGCCGTTGACATTGACATAAAGGGTCATCCCGCAGTCATTCTGATGGCCGGTCTGCAAGGTTCCGGTAAGACTACTTTCAGCGCCAAGCTTGCCAACCTGCTCAAGACCAAACGCGCCAAGAAGCCTCTGCTTGCAGCCTGTGACGTTTACCGTCCAGCTGCCATAGACCAGTTAAAGGTACTTGGTGAGCAGATTGGAGTTACAGTATATACAGAGGAGGGCAACAACAAGCCCGTAGAGATAGCACAGAACGCCATAAAAGAGGCCCGCGCCAAAGGTTATGACGTAGTTATCATAGATACCGCCGGCCGTCTTGCCATTGACGAGATGATGATGCAGGAGATAACCGCCATAAAGGAGGCAGTATCACCCAACGAAATCCTGTTTGTGGTCGATGCCATGACCGGTCAGGATGCAGTCAACACCGCACGCGAGTTCAACGAACGTCTGGACTTTAGCGGAGTTATCCTTACCAAACTGGACGGTGACACACGCGGTGGTGCCGCACTCTCCATACGCACTGTTGTAAGCAAGCCCATAAAGTTTGTAGGCACAGGCGAAAAGATGGATGCATTCGATGTATTCCACCCCGACCGCATGGCCGACCGAATCTTAGGCATGGGCGACATTGTATCGTTCGTGGAGCGTGCCCAGGAAAACTTTGATGCAGAACAAGCCAAACGCCTCCAAAAGAAAATGGGTAAAGGCAAGTTTGACTTTAACGATTTTCTGGAGCAGATTGGACAGATCAAAAAGATGGGCAACATGAAAGACCTGATGGGCATGATACCCGGTGTAGGCAAAGCCCTCAAGGATATAGATATTGATGACAATGCTTTCAAGGGCATTGAGGCAATGATACACTCCATGACCCCCCAGGAGCGCAGCAACCCTGAGTTGCTTGACAAGAGCCAGTCCCGACGCAACCGTATTGCCAAAGGAAGCGGTGTTCCACTGCAGGAGGTCAACCGTATGCTCAAGCAGTTTGAACAGACCCGTAAGATGATGAAAACCGTTGCCGGTGCCAAACTGCCCAACCTGGGTTCAATGATGAGAAGATAAATACATTCAACATATGCAGTTAATAGACGGAAAGGCTGTTGCCGAACAGGTAAAACAGGAAATTGCAGCCCAGGTGGCCGCAATGGTAGAGAGAGGTGAGAAACGCCCCCATCTGGCCGCCATTCTGGTAGGTCATGACGGTGGTTCAGAGACATACGTGGCAGCCAAGGTAAAGGCATGCGAGGTTTGCGGATTCAAGTCCACACTGATCCGCTACGAGAGCGACATAACAGAGGATACTCTGCTGGCCAAGGTTGCCGAACTCAACAATGATCCCGATGTTGACGGATTCATAGTTCAGCTCCCCCTGCCCAAGCATATAAATGAGCAGCACGTTATTGAAGCCATTGACTACCGCAAGGATGTGGACGGTTTCCATCCCATCAACGTAGGCCGTATGAGCATAGGTCTGCCCTGTTTCATATCGGCCACACCCAACGGCATAATGGAACTGCTCAAACGCTACAACATTGAGACCCGCGGCAAGAAAGCCGTCGTACTGGGCCGCAGTAACATAGTAGGCAAGCCCATGGCCAGCCTTTTGATGCAAAAGTCCAACCCCGGTGACTGCACCGTGACAGTTTGCCACAGCCACACCGCAAACATCAAGGAGGAGTGCCTCCAGGCCGATATCATCGTGGCAGCCCTTGGTCAGCCTGGATTCGTAAAGGCCGATATGGTCAAGGAGGGCGCCGTAATCATTGACGTAGGCACTACCCGCGTGCCCGATGCCACCAAGAAGAGCGGCTTCCGCCTGAGCGGTGACGTCCAGTTTGATGAGGTTGCTCCCAAGTGCAGTTTCATCACCCCTGTTCCCGGCGGCGTAGGTCCCATGACCATCTGCTCGCTTATGAAGAACACCCTACTTGCTGGCCAGAAAGCAATCTACAAGTAAACCGCGATGGCTCGTGCTGCCAGGTTTACCACTCTGATCGGGGCGCTGTTTGTATGCAACGTTTGTGCATTGGCCCAGACCATAGACAGTATCTCCATCTACTTTGCTGGAGACATAATGCAGCATGAGGCCCAGCTTAAAGCCGCTCTCCGTGCAGACGGCACATATGATTATACCGGCTGTTTCACCCAGGTCACCCCTGAGATTGAGGATGCCGATATTGCTGTATGCAACTTTGAGACCACTCTGGGCGGCGCCCCCTACTCCGGATACCCCCAGTTCTGCTCACCCGATGAGCTTGCAGCAGCCGTGCGTGATGCAGGTTTTGACATATTCCTGACCGCCAACAACCACTGCCTGGACCGCCGCACCCGCGGTCTTGTACGCACTCTGGATGTGCTGGACAGTCTGGGCATACCGCATCTGGGCACATACCGTGACCTGGCCGAGCGCGACTCACTTTACCCCTATATCATTGAGCGGAACTCCATGCGCATAGCACTGCTCAACTACACCTACGCCACCAACGGCATTCCCGTGGCAGCCCCCTGCATAGTCAATTACATAGACACCACACAAATCAAGGCCGATGTCATCCGCGCCCGCCAGCTTAAGGCAGACTGCATCATAGCCTGCATGCACTGGGGCACCGAGTACCGGCTGGAGCCTGACAAATCACAGAAAACGCTTGAGGAGTGGCTCTACAGCATAGGTGTAGACCATATCATTGGAGGTCATCCCCATGTAGTGCAGCCTATCCGAACACTGCCGCACCGTTACCATGCCGGCAGCAGTCTTACGGTATGGTCACTGGGTAACTACATATCAAACATGAGCGCCCCGCACACCTTTCAGGGGCTTGCCGTAACCACACATCTCATCAAGATAGGAAACATAACCAAACTGCGCGGTTACGATATTCATCCTAACCGCACAATCCGTCCTGGTTTTATTGTGGTGCCCGGCAGGTGATCAGAACGTAATTCCTGATACGAACTGTATCGTGGCCTGTCCCACACGGTCAATCATATCGCCCATAGAATCCTTGTTATAGCTGTATCTCAGGCCGATTTTTGATGTTCCTGTCAAATAAAGGAACTTTTCCAGACGGAACAACACCTCAACGCCTGTACTCAGCAAATGGTCAGACCTACCGGGCTTGCTGGCAAAGGTAAAGTCAACAAAGGGGTTCACCTCCATGTTCCTTACATAGAAACACTGCCCTATCGCAAAATCCATCGGGAACAGCGGAAACACGTAATCGGCAGTTATGTGATAGGTGTCAATATAATCAAGCTTTATCTGCGTCCAGGCATTAGTGTTGTAATACCCGCGTGGAGTCATGTCAAACATATCAAACGCCCAAACATCGGCCTTGGTGGAGCTCTGTCTCATATGCTTTTTCTGCATGCCGGCACTGAGCGCGATGCCATGAGTGGACATAAAACCGGGCAGATAGCCATACATCATTGCATATAATGAGTTGGCGAATGAATTCATAGAATACTGCAAGCCGCCACCTATACCCCATTTAGGAATGATGCATGACGGAGCTGCGTCCAGCCTTATATCTGCAGACAAGCCGGCAATTATACGGGTTGTGGGATAGAGACCGGAGTTGACAGGCTCGTTGGGGGAATATGATTCATTATCATGATCATAATTGATTAAACGGTATTCGGCTGCAACCAGATCCGTGCTTGTCTGTATGCCTACAAACGGCTGCACGCTCCTGTTCCATCCGCCCGATGAGAAATTAAAAGGAACAGAGACGCTCACACGTCCTCCCATAAAGATACCGGCGTCCTGGGATTTCTGGCTAATCAGTTTATAGTTGTCCTCTTTATAATCATTCTTATTGATGTAACCCCAGAATGTATCGGCCGAGTATCTCTTACCCATATCAAAAGCCACGTCAAACACCGGATAGAGACCGCTATAATTCATCTTGAGATGCAGTCCCGGCAGATAATGCGTTGAGGTCTGTTTCTCTTTGTCGATTGTTTGGAACGGGTCACTGGTAACAGAGAACGCCAGGCTACCGGTCAGTGTGGTAGGCATGTTCTGGAAATAGGCCGTAAAGCCCAGAGATGATGTCTCAGCAGGAAGATATGACTCCGATCCTACCATGACGCCTTCCTGGTTAATATATAGCGGTATCCATGAATGTATCATGAGTCCGTCCATTCCGGAATGCTTCTGGGGCGTACCATGTTCAGTCAATACCGGGAAACGCTCAATGCCGCTCTCCTGTTTTGACAGGAATTCGGCTATGGGATAGGTGTAACGGTCACCGTAATCAACACTACGGCCCAATGGTTCTTGTACCGTTGCCGGCATTCTGCCATCAGGGGTCAATGCGGTGAAACAGAGTTTGTCATCCTTGAAGAATGCACTTGACACACCGTATTTGGTATTGGTCTGCTGTCTTACACCCTCTGCATGCGAGTATGAGTATATCTCATCGGTACCGTTCCTATCGGAGGTGAAATAGACGGCATCGGCATGTGATATCAGACCACGGGTCAGCAATACGGCCGGCTCCACCAGAACCTTCACATTGTCAAAATCTGTGGAATAAAGGCCTGTACCATTATCACCCATTGCAGTGAATACCACCTCATCGGCCAGGAATGCCACCTCTTTGGCATTTGTACCGTCAAGAGGACGGATGGAACGGACTACATGGCCGTCATTCATATCCAGGATAACCACACTGCTTGTTCCGTCCTCAAAGAGCTGTACAGCGGCCAGGGTCTTGCCATCGGCCGACACAGCAGGGCTGACAAAGAAGCCATCCTTAGTAAGGTCCTGTATGCTTTTTGAACCCACCTTAAGCTGTCTGACACGTGAAATTCCGTACATACCCCAACGGGTATCTATCAGAGATTCAGACCAATAAATACAGTTTGTAGCGGCTGAGTAGGCAAGTTTGCTGGCTGCATTGAAATACCTCACGTGGTTTTCCTTACCGTCGGGGAGTATCTCCACCAGTTCCATAGTCTTATCCATATCCGAACGCACTGCCATCAGTCGGCCGTCGGCAGTCTGTACCAGACTCTTGTAATTGGGAAAGAACCTGGAGTTGTCTGCCACAAGCCTCTCCACATTCTGGAACGGACCGCGTACCTTGTCATCCTCAGTCCAAATGGTCTTGAAAGCATCGGCAATCTGTATCCATGAATTGTTGATGCCGGTATGTGAGTAATCAAGGAGAGTCTTTTCAAAAGCATGGAAACTGAATATACGGGTGCTTCTTGACAGGTAGTTCTTAGTAAAGTCCCATCTATTTGACAGATATCTGGTTCCCGCCACAGTCATATAACCTATCTTGTAATAATCCGGGGTATAATAACGCTGTGAGCCATATCTCCAACGGAACCAGTTACGGTAATCATTCCTGTCCAGTGCCATACGGTAATACTCCAGGAAACTGGCAGTACGTCCACGACCGCCATCGGTCAGCGCAGTCTCCATAACCACTGCATCACCCTCCATGATTGCGGCATTGGCATACAAACGGCACACGTAATATGACAAGCCCTCACCGAACAGAACCTTAGGCCAATCCCACGAGCCGTCTCTTGAGAACTGGAACTGGGCCGCGTGACGCCCCTCATGAATAGCCAGCATCTTGTCAAACGGGATGTTGAAGAGTCTGCCGTAAGGATCTCCCATCGTAAAAAGCTCCAGTCGGCTTGGCGCAATATCTGCAACACCGTTCCCATCAGGATAACGCGTATGCAACACTACAGGCAGTGGGGCACTCATCAATTGGCCCGGATAGTATCCGGCCGATGCGCCCAACAGACGGTAATAGGTCTCAAAAGCATCCGCATATCTCATGCCAAGGCTGTCCAGCCCCTTTGGATATATTATGCTGTACTTGGTTGTCGTAATCTGTGACCAGCCTGATAATGACTTCTCACCTGATAAGGCTAAGAATTGAGAATAAACCGGAATGGATAATGCAAACAATCCGAAAGCTGTAACTACACGCTTATGAAAAATGGTTTTGATATTGGTTAGAAACATATGAAATAAAGTTTTCTGCAAAAATCGCACTAATATCTGTAATAACGGCACTCCTGATGGGGAAAATTAGGATTTGAATCTTATCTTTGTACCATTTATAATCATTATGCAGATGAAAACCTTGCTAACCGCATTATTGAGCCTGCTGATAACCCTCACAGCCAGCGCCAGGCTTACATTACGTGAAATACGTACAGCCTCAAACAATGTAATTGAACTCTTCTATCAGAGCGATACGCTCAATGTCAATGAGGTTGGCATATTCAATCCTTCACAGTGGAAAGTAAACGGAGTCCAGGTATTGGGATTGAACCGCGTTGCAGCGGCAGCCGATCAGTGTGACCATTTTGTTTACCTGACCGTTCCAACGCTCAAGAACGGACAGAAATACAAGATTGAAACCCCATATGGCACATACAAGTTCAAGTTCAATGACAAGGATGTATTCTGCGAGGCCATCAAGACCAACCAGGTGGCATACAGTGCCCTGTCAACCAAACGTTTTGCAAACTTTGCCATATATCTGGGCGACGGCGGCATACGCAAGATTCAGGGTGACCTGCCCGGTTACACCGTGTACGAGTACAAGAAAAACAAGTTAGGCAAGATAGTAACATCGGGCCAACTCATTGAGATTGGTGACGACCGTTCATCGGGCGACTATGTTTACCGCATTGACCTGTCACAGGTCCCTGAGGGTGGTCCTTATAAGATTGTGGTTGACGGTTACGGATCATCCTATCCCTTTGGCGTAGGCGGCCAGTTCTCACAGAAACTCTCTTACGTGAGTTTCCGTTCACTCTTTAACCAGCGATGCGGCATTCAGATCATAGAGCCCTACTCTGACTTCAGTTACCGCACCAAGCGCTGCCATGAGACTATCTACCAGACCTATGACCGCATCGCTGAGGCTCGTCTGGTAGTAAAAGGCACTGAGCCCACCATCCAGGCGTGGGGCGGCTATCACGATGCAGGCGATGCTGACCGCCGTACCTACCACATGGACGTGCCCAGCACCCTGCTCACCACATTTGAGGCTTTTCCTGAGCTGTTTACTGATGACCAGTTCAACATCCCTGACAAGTTTGATGAGCACTTCAACATACTGGGCAAGGGTAACGGCATACCCGATATCCTTGACGAGGCTGAATGGGGCACCATGTTCTGGAAGTATTTCCAGGAGGAGGACGGCCAGATCCCATGGGGCACCGAGACCAACGGATACTCACCGTTCACCACATATGACTTTGAGGACCATCTGTTTGGTTCAGAGGCACTTGACCCGCGTACATCGGCCTGGGCATCGGGCCTGTTCTATCATTTTGCCCGCATTATCAAGCCTTATGATGAGGCCAAGAGTAAAGAATATGCCCAGCGTGCCGAACTGGCATACAACGCATCGGTCCGCGTATATGCTGAGCGCAACCGCCAGATGCCGGCCACATTCCGGATGTATTACAATGTAGAGAAGTATCTGATGACCGGCAATGCCGAGTGTCATGAGTACATCAAGGCACATGCGCAGGATGCACAGCAGATTGTGAGCACCTATAATCAGGGCTCAGAGATTTTTGCCGAGCGCGGTTGGCTTACCTCATATTTCTTCAGTTACATTCTGGCACCGGCCAGCAAGACTGATCCCGCCACCGTTCAGGCCTTCAAGGATGCCCTTCAGGCCACGGTCGACAAGCAGCTTGCAGCATTTGCCGAGAACGCCTACCCCAACGGTGCACCGATGAACGTAAACTGGTGGGGAAGCAACGTAGCACAGGGACAATATACTTTCCCAATTGTGCTGATGTGGAAGCTTACCGGCAAGCAGGAGTACATTGATGCTGTAAGCCAGATGATGGACTACGCACTGGGCCTGAATCCGCTTGGCAAGTGCTACATGACCACCCTGGGATTTGATCAGGTTCACTGGCCTCATGACCGCGAGAGCGCATACACAATTGAGAAGGGCTGGGGTCCACGCCCCGGAATCCTGGTATTCGGCGCCGGCAACTACGTTCGCAACTATCCCAGTTACCCTGCAATATCACGTAATCAGACTCCCCGTGAGCGTGCATACATAGATATCCTTGACAACTATCAGAATAACGAATATACAATTTACCAGAGCCTCTGTTTCCCATCGGTAGTCTACCCCATCCTGGCTGGTGGCTGCACCTGGAAACCCGGCACAAAAGATCCGTATAAGTGAACGAGATTGTTTCAAGCATAAATAAGATTGTCTGGAACCCGGGACTGGTGGTACTGCTGCTGGGAGCGGGACTGTTTTTCTCCATCTGCACACGCATGGTTCAGGTACGGCGGTTAGGACTGATGGTGCGTTCTCTTTTTGGCAAAAAGCATGGGACTGATGGCATATCATCATTTCAGGCGTTCTGCATTGCACTGTCCGGCAGGGTTGGAACCGGCAACATTGTCGGTGTAGCCACAGCCATTGCATTCGGTGGCCCGGGAGCAGTGTTCTGGATGTGGGTGGTGGCATTCTTCGGCGCATCAACCGCCTTTGTGGAGTCCACGCTGTCACAGATGTACAAGTTCCGTCATGCCAGCGGATTCCGCGGCGGCCCATTCTGTCTGTTTGAGGCTGGTCTGGGTAAGCGTTGGCTGGGAGTGCTGTTTGCGGTGATAACCATCGTGGCTTGTGGCGTATGCCTTACCATGGTTCAGGCCAACGGCGCATCCACAACCATGAACAACGCATTCCCCGTTTCCACTCTGACATCGGGCATAACCCTGGCCATACTTTTGGGCATCGTCATAATAGGAGGTGTAAAAAGAATAGCAACAGTTGCATCAATCATTACGCCGTTCATGGCTTTCGGTTACATAATTCTGTCGGTCATTGTGGTGGGATTCCATATCCATGATGTTCCGGCTGTTCTTGGCAGCATCTTCACTAACGCATTCGGTATCAATCCGATAGCAGGCGGAATAATAGGCTCCACCATATCCATGGGCGTAAAGCGTGGCATATTCTCCAATGAGGCCGGACAGGGAACCGGAGCAATCGTTTCTGCCGCAGCCGATGTCAAGTCACCTGCGCAACAGGGCTTGGCACAATCGTTCTCAGTATATGTGGATACGCTGTTTGTATGTACGGCAACGGCTCTGATGATACTCACATCGGGCACCTACAACATAATAGATGCCGATGGAAACATGCTGATTGCAAACGCCCCGGAACTGGGCAACAACTATGCCGCATTCACACAGAGCGCTGTGGATACGGTGTTTGCGGGATTCGGCAGCCAGTTTGTATCGGTCGCAATGATATTCTTTACCTACAGCACAATCATGGCCTACTATTTCTATGCGGAATCCAGCATAATCTACCTTTTCAGGGACAAGAATCCCAAGCGTGAGAAGCTGGTTATACGCATATTCCAGGTTGTAATCCTTACATCGGTAATATATGGCGCCGTACGAGAGGCCGATGTGGTCTGGCAGGTGGGAGATATTGGCGTAGGGCTAATGGCGTGGGGAACGCTGATTTCAATCATACTGCTTTTCCCTAAAGCCATCCGCGCACTAAAAGACTATGAGAAGGAAATTGAAAAGTGAAAATGAAAAAGCTGATAGATATAATTAAGGACAAAGAGAGACTGTACAGGATACTGTTTGAGGGAACCGATCCACTTTCAAAGCCCGTTGACATAGTCATAATGATTGCCATCGGACTATGTGTAATCATAGCCTCGCTGGAAAGTGTACTTAAGGTTGATGATTACTCTTTCCAGACACTCATTCACATGGAGCTGACCGGTGCAGGAATCTTTAAGACTGCAATCATTGTCCTTGAGTACGTTCTGAGCATACTTTTCGCCATTGAGTATGTGCTCAGAGTCTATTGCTCACCCGTAAAACGCGAGTATGTACTCAGTTTCTTCGGCATAATTGATTTGTTGGCCACATGGCCCCAGCTGCTCAGCATATTCTTCCCGCCGCTAAGGTATCTGGCCATCATGCGAACCTTCCGCCTGTTCCGCATTTTCCGCGTACTCAAGCTGTTCGCGTTCCTGAATGAGGGCTACCTGCTGCTGGAGAGCATACGCAAGAGCCTTACCAAGATCCTGGTCTATTTCATGTTCGTGGTAGTGCTGGTATGCATCCTTGGAACCATAATGTATATAGTGGAGAGCGGGACTCCCAACTCCGGATTCACCAGCATCCCCACCAGCATCTATTGGGCCATAGTGACACTTACAACCGTAGGTTACGGTGATATAACGCCTGTAACCGCGCTGGGCAAGTTCCTGTCGGGAATAATCATGATCCTGGGTTACACCATCATAGCCGTGCCCACCGGTATCGTATCGGCCACCATGATAGATACCACCAAGAAGAAAGGTAAAGACGGCCGATGCCCCCGCTGCAACGAGAAGACGGACCTTAACGCAAACTACTGCAAACACTGCGGCGAACGCTTATAAACGCACGTACAGCGTATTGGGGCGAAGCGAGTATGCGAGCGAGAGCGGCCGGGTAGGCCGCCCTTTCGCGTTAGCGAAATAAAAAAAGGTCCCGAGTCCCACCGGGCACCCCAAAAGAAAAAGAGGCCGAATGACCTCTTTTTCTTTTGGGGTGCCCGGTGGGACTCGAACCCACGACATTCAGAACCACAATCTGACGCTCTAACCAACTGAACTACGGGCACCATATACCGCTTTTCTGTTAAAGCGGTGCAAAGTTAGCAATTATTCGCAACAATGCAATACAATTCACTTAATTTTTAGATTTATAAACCGGTCTGATGCATAAGCCATAAACACGGCGTGTAGTTCCTGTCCCCTTATAGAGATAGGTACTGCTCTCATCCATATTGATACACAAAGAGTAAGCCTCAAACGCATCGACAGCCGACATAGTTGAAGTCCAGAAAAAACCATATTTACTATATGGAATGTTCTGAGAGTAGTTGTTGTTCTTTAAAGTTTCGGAAGTCAATGAGAATGGCATAAACAAACGCCTGTCGCTATAATCTTCATTCTTTGGAACAAATACAAAACCCTCTTTTCCTGATACCACACTGTAAAGGACATGGCAATTGTCAAACAGTTCGTTAACCTGAACCTTTGACGGAGTTTTCCAATCCTCACCAAAAATGACCGATGCAGGATCATCCTCAGGAAGCATCTCAGTTATCTGATCATCAACATATTTTGTCAGTTCAAGACTGTTCTTGTCATAATAAATGTAGTTCTCCAAAGAATAAGAATCCTTTGCGGTGGTTTCGGCCCAGGCAAAACGCTGGCCGTCCTGATCGGGAGTAGCAGCACCAAGATTGGTGTATGCCCACATAGTACCGCTTGGAAGACCCATATCAACAACATTTATAAGACTGTCGCCAAGACCTGTCTTTTGGACCACACCCGGTTGCAGGTATTCTGTCGTAAATTCCTTAGGAATTCGTTTCATCTTTACAGACTGCCTGTCCTTGTCATCGGAATAATAGAAATTTATATAGCTTGCATGTACTGATGTTATTACCAGCTTTTTGTCAATCTGGCCTACAGGTGAATTCTTGTAGGTGACAGAAAGACGCATGCCGTCAAACGACCAGCCAAAGAATCTTTCATCATTCTCATAGCCGTTTTCATCAAAACCAAAGAAATATGTATCCTGGGTATTGTCGATATTCCATAATCCGTACAGAACCTCTTTTTTAAACATGCACACGTTAACTCTGCATTTTGCCACAAATGTGCCGCATATAAAACTGATATAGCATGAGCCTACCCCCTGGGCGGTTACAAGACCGTTTTCATCAACAACTGCAACCTTGGAGTTATCGGACCTCCAGAATATCATATCTTTAATGGTACTATCGGCCGATATGGCCTCCTGGATTGTTTCATTGAACGGAAGCAATGATGGTTTGAGCGATATTGTTTCGCCCGGAATAAGATCCGCATGAGTTACGTCCAACAAAACTCCCTCTATTACTTTCTGGATAGATTCATTATCTTTCTTTTCGCATGATAACAACAGCAACACGGATAAGGCAAAAATGGCCGCTTTTGAAAAAGAACTTGCAAGTTTCATATATTTAATCAGTTGACGGTTAGTGACTGCAAATATAATGCAAGCGTGTAATTCAAGCGAACTTATTACCGAACTATTTTGTACTTTCGCAAAAAAGTTGAACAATATGAAATTATCCAGGTTTATAGTCCTTGTATCATTACTGGCGCTATATGCATGCAGTGAAAAAGGAGACAAGTACGCTTTTCAGTATCTTACGTTCAAACAGGATATTCCGTTCACTCAAGATAAAGAAAAGCCTTCGTGCAATATTGACCTTAAAGTCTTAAGGGCATATGGCACCGACACGATGTTCGCCCAGGCATTCAACCGGGATATATCCCAGTTCCTTTTCGGTCATAATACCACCAACGTCCAAAAAGCCATGGTTCTATATGTTGATTCCATCATAAAGGTGTTCAAGCAGGAAAACCAGGAACAGGTTGATTTTGCACTTCAGGAAGGATATGAGCCGCATGGACTTGATTACGAGTACATTATTAACACCGAAGTCCATTACGGCAACAACAAGGATATTATCGGCCATTTTATAAATATGTATCAGTATTCAGGCGGCGCACATGGAGGCACATTCATTACATGCCGGAACTATCGCCTTAAGGATGGCAGTGTGGTAACGCTTGACAACTATTTCAAGCCCGATTACGAAAAGGTTCTCATTCCAATTCTGGAGCGCAAGTTGCTTGAGTATGCAGGTTGCAACAGCCGGGATGAGCTTGACGAGTACGGATATTTCAGCAACGATCCCATGTTTGTATCGGACAACTTTGAAATCCGGCAGGACACCATTGATTTTATTTACAACCAATACGATATTGCGCCCTACTCCACGGGCATCACTACCCTCTCGGTTCCCCTTAATGAGATTGAAAATTTGATCAAATAGGGCCATTGGGGACGGTTCCGTTTGGCTCATTTGTTAAAAACGAGCCAAACGGAACCGTCCCCAATGGTATCCATTCAATCTCACCACCCCAAATTTCCAGGAAACGGAGGAATGCGGCGTTCGATACCACAACGCTGGCGGTGTTTTCGCAGGGATGGAATGATATGCGTTCGGCGGTCTTGAGTTCTGCGTCAAGGAAATATTTTACGCGATGGCCGTTGTCAAACAGTTCTTTAGGATTCACGCCCTCTTTTACCCAGCCAAAATCGCGTGTACCATCGGCCGATATAATTGCGGGGTGCTCCACCAGATTCATGTCGTTAATCAGGCCGTATGCACATACTGAACCAGGTGTTACGCCGATGCATCGGTCCATACGTTCGGGACTGGCAAAGCTGAGCTTACCCTGCCTTACGATATGCTCCAGCCCGTGAATATCCAGATTCTTGTGGCACTCAAAACTGGCCATATAGTGGCGATTGCCCTTGTGATTTCGGAAAAACAGGTTCTTGCAGTGGGTTGAGTCAATGTTCTTCCAATAGGCCAGCGCCTCCTCAATGGTAGGCAACGGCGGATGATAGTGCACCTGGTACTCTATCCCGTGCTCCTCTAACCATCCCAATACAAATTCAGTCTTAGTCATGACGCAAAGGGGTCGTTTCGTTTTGCGTCACTTTTTACTCGTGAGTTGCCATGCGTTGGGTGGCCAAGGCCTCGTACTTGGTGCCCTTGCGGCCGTAGTTGGCGTACGGATAGATTGATATGCCGCCGCGCGGAACAAAGAAACCGGTCACCTCAATGTACTTGGGATCCATCAGTTTGATAAGGTCCTTCATAATGCGGTTCACGCAATCCTCGTGGAATCCGCCGTGATTGCGGAAACTGTGCAGGTACAGTTTGAGTGACTTGCTCTCTACCATCTTGACATCAGGGATATAGCTTATGCGGATCTCGGCAAAATCGGGCTGACCGGTTATTGGGCAAAGAGTAGTGAACTCCGGGCAGTTAAAGCGTACCCAGTAGTCATTCTCCTGGTTCAGGTTCTCAAATGCCTCCAGCAGGCCGGGGTTATACTGGTTTGAATATACGGTTTTACCGCCAAGGGCAACCAAGCCCTCCTCTTTTCTATTTTCGGACATAACTTATTCTGTTTTAATCTTAAACGGATTGTACTTAATATCATAGTCAAAGGTGTCAATTCCCTCCTTTGCCTTGAGTTTGCCTGAAATGAGCGCTGTAACAGGGAGGATAACCACCTCGTACAGAGTCTTGACTGTAACCTGAGTTACAATTATTGAAAGGATTGTCCTGAAAGGCATAGCCCCCATGAATGCGAGCGGATAAAAGATGATGGAGTCCGATAACTCACCAACCACACTCGAGACAACCGCTCTCCAGCCGAATCCCTTACCTTTGGTTGCAATTTTCATTCTGGACAGCACCCACGCGTTCATGTGTGATCCCAATATGAAAGCCAGCAACGATGCAGCCGTTGTACGCGGAATAAGACCGAACAGATGGTTAAAGCTATCGGCCACAGCTTGGTTCTCAGGATCGATTGGAGCCGGAAGGATACTTACCAAACCCGCAGCCAGAGCCACAAAAGCACTCATGGCAAAACCCATCCAGATAACCTTCATGGCCTTGCGGTAACCGTAAACCTCGGTCAGCAGGTCATTGATTATATACGAAATGGGAAAAATGACAACTGCACCTGATAATTGCATCCAGGTGTTACCCACTCGCCAAAGCCTTGGCACAAAAAGATTTGATGTAATAAGGCAGACACAAAAGGTTACTGCCAACACCACGAACGTGACGGACAGCCCACGCTGCCCCGCAGAATTAGTTTTTTCGGACATTTTTACTTGTTTTTATAGTGGTTCCAAGCACACTTGCAGCGGGCTCACCCCGCTACTCGGCAGCAAAGTTACAAAAAAGGGCCATTGGGGACGGTTCCGTTTGGCCCTTTTTTAACTAAAAACAACAAACTTAGCACTTTCTTCTAAAAAAAACGGGCCAAACGGAACCGTCCCCAATGGCCCTTTTTTATATCTTTGCATATTATGGAACCAAAACTAATAAACGTAAAGGACTATGAACTCTCCGGAGGCGGAAAGCTCGGTGAGAGTTATTATTGCAAGGATAACCCCCAGATCCTGCTAAAGCTGTACCCACTTGGACTTGAAAAGATGGGTCTTGAAGAATTTGACAGAGCGCACAAGGTTTATCGGATAGGTATTCCCTGCCCCGAACCAGGCGAACTGATTAAAACCACCGACGGTAGAATCGGTGTCAAGTATGAACGCATAATAGGCAAAAAGTCATATGCCCGCGCAGTCAGTGAACAACCGGAACTGCTGGAACAGTATGCACACGATTTTGCCGACGTATGTAAACTACTGCATTCCACAAAACCCGATCCCGGATTGTTTCCACAGGCCAAAGAGAGGTATATAAAATCAATGCTTGATAATCCGTACCTCACGGATAAAGAAAAGAACGGGCTGGAGTCATTCATCCTTAAATTGCCCGATGCCGAAACAGCCGTTCACGGAGACTTGCATTTTGGCAATGTTATTTTTACCCCTGACGGAAAAAAGTTTTTCATTGACCTGAGCGATTTTTGTATTGGCAATCCTCTTTTTGACATAGGCATAGTATTCCTACAGACCAACTGGATTCCGGATGAGATGGTATTGGAACTATATCACATGAACAAGAACCTTTCAATGGCATTCTGGGAGCAGTTCGCAAAATTCTACTTTGGTCCCGATGTCCCGATCAAAGAGGTCGAAGAAATGATTAAGCCATATACCCTTCTGCGCATCCTGATGGTCGAACCCGCAATGGGACGTCCCATAACTACAATCCGTCCCGCTGTCCATGCAATGATAGGCATTCAGTAAAATGAAAACAATCAATAATATCATAACCATAATCATGTCATCAATAGTGCTTGACGCCTGCGCGCCCAAGATTCCGGATACGCGCCGTGACAATACCGTAGACAATTATTTTGGCACACAGGTTGCGGATCCCTACCGCTGGCTTGAGGACGATGCATCGGACGAAACCGCACAGTGGGTTCAGGCTCAAAACAGGGTGACAAACCATTATCTTAAAGGCATTCCGGGCCGCAAGCAGCTGCTGAACAGACTGTTGGATGTTGCAAACTACGAAAAGGTAGGTCTGCCGGCACTCAAAAAGAACGGAAAATGGTACTATTTCTGCAATAACGGCCTGCAAAACCAGAGCGTGCTGTATGAATTGGATTCACCCCAGTCGGAGCCACGTGTTTTCCTGGACCCGAATACTCTGAGCGATGACGGTACGGTAGCCCTTAAAGGCACATTCTTTTCGCACGACGGCAAATACATGGCATATACAATCTCCCGCAGCGGAAGTGACTGGGAGGAGATTTTTGTCATTGAGACAGCCACCGGAAAGCAACTGGATGACCACATAGAATGGGCCAAATTTACCGAAGCCGCCTGGCGCGGAGACGGATTCTACTACAGCGCATATGACAAGCCTACCGATGAACACGCATACAGCGGAAAGAACGAAGGACATAAAATATATTATCACAAGATAGGCACTCCCCAGTCCCAGGATGTACTGTTCTACCAAAACCTTAAAGAGCCCTTACGCTTTTATCAGGCATCGGTCAACCAGGAGGAAACCATGCTGTTTCTTTACGAGGACGGAGCCGACATAGGCAACAACCTGTACGTAATGGACCTGAGGCCCGATGCAAAGAACAAGGAGTTTGTCCAGATAACCAAGGACATGAAGAACACCTGCATCCAGGCGGAGACCGATGGAGACATGATATACCTGTACACCAATGTTGATGCACCACTAAACAAACTGGTAGTCACCAACATAAGCAATCCAAGAGAGTGGAAGGATGTAATTCCTGAGGGTAAAAGCGTGCTTGATGAAGTCAGCTTTATAGCCGATGACTTTATAATTGCCCTATACTCCCAGGATGCCTCGACCCATGCTTATCTGTATGACCGCAATGACGGCCGGATGGTCGAAGAGCTTAAACTGCCCGGAGTAGGAAGCGCCAGTTTTTCAACAAAGATCCACGAACCCTGGTGTTACTACTCTTATTCCAGTTTCACCACCCCGGGAACCATCTATGAGTGGAACATAGAAACCGGTAACAGTACCGTGTACAAGCAACCCAAAACCAGTTTTGACCTTTCTGATTTTGAGACTGTCCAGGTGTTCTTCAACTCCAAGGACGGAACAAGGATTCCAATGTTCCTCACTTACAGGAAAGGCATAAAGCTTGACGGCAACAACCCGGTTTACCTGTATGGATACGGAGGTTTCAACATTTCACTCCCGCCATCGTTCTCATCGACCCGCATACCGTTCCTTGAGTCAGGCGGCATATACGCCCAGGTAAACCTTAGAGGTGGCTCAGAATACGGCGAGGCCTGGCATCTGGCCGGCACCAAAATGCAAAAACAGAATGTATTTGATGACTTTATATCTGCAGCCGAATGGCTTATAGCTCAAGGATATACATCGACCAGCAAGCTTGCAATAGTGGGAGGCTCAAACGGAGGTCTTCTGGTTGGTGCATGCATGACCCAGCGCCCGGATCTGTTTGCAGTAGCAATCCCCGAAGTTGGCGTTATGGACATGCTGCGTTATCACAAGTTTACTATAGGCTGGAACTGGGCACCGGACTATGGAACATCCGAGGACTCGGAGGAGATGTTCCGATATCTATACGGCTACTCCCCACTCCACAACCTGAAACCCGGCACTGTCTATCCTGCAACACTGGTAACCACGGCCGATCATGATGACCGTGTTGTTCCGGCCCACTCGTTCAAGTTTGCGGCAACCCTTCAGGCCTGCAACGCCGGCCCCAACCCAACACTTATCCGCATAGACACCAAAGCTGGTCACGGAGGTGGCAAACCCCTTAAAAAAGCACTCGAGGAGCAGGCCGACATTTACGCATTCATTATGCATAACCTTAAATAAGACATTACCTTAGTATACATAACCAAATAAATAAGACATGAAAAAGTATTTTATTGCGCTTTTGTGCGCTTTCACGGGAGTCATTTGCAATGCACAACCTTACAAGAATGCAAACCTGCCGGCCGCTGAACGTGCAGCCGATCTTGTGAGCCGACTAACGCTAGAGCAAAAGGTTGCTCTGATGCAGAACGGTTCACCCGCTATCCCCGAGTTTGGAATCAAGGCTTACGACTGGTGGAACGAGGCTCTTCACGGAGTTGGTCGTGCCGGTATCGCTACGGTTTTTCCGCAAGCTATTGGTATGGCTGCATCGTTCGATGACGCCCTGCTGCTGGATGTGTTTACCGCAGTGAGCGACGAGGCCCGCGCCAAATCAACCCAGTACAGCCAGAACGGCAATCTTCGCCGCTATCAGGGTCTTACATTCTGGACTCCCAACGTGAACATTTTCCGTGATCCCCGATGGGGCCGCGGTCAGGAGACATACGGTGAGGACCCCTACCTTACATCAAGGATGGGTGTATCGGTAGTAAACGGACTTCAGGGTCCGGCCGATTCAAAATATGACAAGCTGCATGCCTGCGCCAAGCACTTTGCAGTGCACAGCGGTCCGGAATGGAACCGTCATGAGTTCAATGCCGAGAACATTGCAGCACGTGACCTGCGCGAAACCTACCTGCCCGCCTTCAAGGCACTGGTCCAGGAGGCCGATGTCAAAGAGGTGATGTGCGCCTACAACCGATACGAGGATGAGCCCTGCTGCGGCAGTGACCGTCTGTTACAGCAGATCCTTCGTAACGAATGGGGTTACAAAGGTATTGTGGTATCGGACTGCTGGGCTATAAATGACTTCTTTACCCAGGGGCACCACAACACTGAGCCCGATGCCAAACATGCCACTGCCAAGGCTGTACTCACAGGCACTGATCTGGAGTGCGGCAGTTCATACGCACAGCTGGTTCAGGCTGTCAAGGATGGTCTGATAAAGGAATCCGATATTGACGTTTCGATTACACGCCTCATGACCGCCCGTTTTGAGCTTGGCGAAATGGATGACCCCAGCCAGGTAGAATGGAGCAAGATCCCCTACAGCGTGGTTGACAGCAAGGAGCACCGTGCCCTGGCGCTCAAGATGGCCCAGGAGAGCATGGTCCTACTCAAGAACAACGGTCTGCTGCCTCTTAATAAAAACATGAAAGTTGTTGTAATGGGCCCCAATGCCAACGATTCTGTAATGCAGTGGGGCAATTACAACGGAACACCTTCACGCACCGTTACACTGCTTGAGGCAGTAAAATCAACCGGCGCCGATGTACAGTATATGCGCGGTTGCGACTACGCATCAAATTCACTAGCCCTGATAAGCCTGTTCAGCCAGACCACTGCCAGCGGCCAGCAGGGTTTTGACGCCCAGTACTGGAACAACTCCCGTGCCGAGGGTGACCCCGACGTACTGCGTCATAATGCCACTCCTTTGCGTTTCTCAACAGGCGGCGCTACGGTGTTCGCTCCTAATGTAAACCTGGAGAACTTTGCAGCCCGCTACACATCAACATTCCATGCCAACGAGGACGGTAAGGTTGCATTCTACTTGCAGAACCAGGGTCAGGCATCAATCAGCGTTGACGGACGCCGCGTGGCTTCGGGCCGCAACAGCACGGAATCACGCAAGGTCTATACTCTGGACGCAAAAGCCGGCCAGGACTATGAGATTGTAATCAATTACAGCTGCCGCAGCGGACTGGCATCGCTCTCATTCGATCTGGGTTACGAAGAGGAGGTAAGCGTTGACAAGACCGTAGCCGCATGTGCCCATGCAGACGTAGTGATATTTGCCGGTGGTATATCTCCCTCGCTCGAGGGTGAGGAGATGCCCGTAAGCATTGAGGGATTCCGTGGCGGTGACCGCACCAAGATTGAACTCCCCGCTGCCCAGACAGAACTTGTAAAGGCTCTCAAGGCTGCCGGAAAGAAAGTGGTATTTGTAAACTTCAGCGGCTCAGCAATGGGTCTGACTGATGTTGAGCCTGCATGTGACGCAATACTCCAGGCATGGTATCCGGGTGAAGAAGGCGGTAACGCGGTTGCATCGGTCCTGTACGGAACATACAATCCGGGCGGCCGTCTGCCGGTTACCTTCTATGCCTCAACAGACCAGCTGCCTGATTTTGAGGACTACTCAATGAAGGGCCGCACCTACCGTTACATGACAGAGAAGCCTCTCTATCCGTTCGGTTACGGTCTGAGCTACAGCACATTCAAGTACGGCAAGGCAAAAATTCGCAAGGACGGAGACAACGTTTACTTTACGGTTAACGTAAAGAACACGTCAAAGGTTGACGGTGATGAGGTTGTGCAGCTCTATCTGCGCCGTCCCGGTGACACTGAGGGTCCCAGCCATGCCCTGCGCGGATTCAAGCGCGTGTCAATCCCTGCCGGCAACAGCGTGGATGTTGAGTTTGAACTCACCCCTGAGTCATTTGAGTGGTTTGACACCAACCACAACTTGATGGCCACCATGCCGGGCAAGTTTGAGATTCTGTACGGGCCGTCATCGGACCTGACGGTTCTTAAGAGTTTGAAATACGAGATTAAATAACACTGTTCAGATTTCCTGACACTTAATATCTGATAAATGACAAATAGGACTTTTGCACAACAAATGATTGCTGGAATTATACTTCTTGCAATCAGTTGTTCTTGTTCAGGCAATAAGCAAAAGAGTATTGAACTGAACTCTGAAGCCGACCTTTCCGGTCTGACACTTAGTACTGCAGTAGGCAATTACTACGAGCACAAGTTCTCTAAACGCTCAGATGTCAAAGTGTTTGCTGCCGCCACCCAAGCCGATGCACTTCAGGCCATACGTCAGGGTCTGGCAGATGTATTTGTGGCCGATGACATTGAGATTCCGGAGCGTACCCTCAAAAGCCTGGGATTGAAGGTGGCTTTTTACGGAGAAGATTTGTTTGAGGTCGCGTACTGCGTAAAAAAAGGAAACACAGAGCTAGCCGGGCAGTTCAATACGTTCCTTGCTTCAATCCCTATAAAGGATGTCATAGAACACTGGACAAAGGATGGTCCCGAGGTTCCCGATTCCTACGCCGGACATTCAGAGAACCCCCAGCCCTTGCGCTGTGCGGTGGTTTCCAGTCTGGATCCCGTATGTTATGTTGGTGAAGGTGGTAAATGGATGGGAGTTACCCCTGACCTGCTGACCCGTTTTGCAAATTATTTGGGGCGTCCCATAGAAATAATGCTGCAGGATCTGGGCGGTGCCCTTACAGCCGTACAGGCCGGACAGGTAGATATGGTAGGCGGCAACATCTTTATAACTGAAGAGAGAAAGACTTTCATGGATTTCACTGATCCATATTACCTGTGCCATCCGGTATTTGTAGTTGCAGATCATGGCAAACGTGCGCACATAGGATTGGGTGAGCGGTTCAGGATGAACCTTATTAAGGAGAATCGCTGGAAACTGATTACAAACGGATTTTTGGAGACCATAAAGATAACAGTCCTGGCAATCCTGATAGGCACCGTTCTGGGAATAGGAGTTTGTGCAGCATTGCGCAGCCGCCGCCGTTGGATAAGTTCGGCAGCCGGTCTTTACGGCTCATTCATACAGGGTACCCCCACTCTGGTTCTGCTGCTCATAATGTTCTACGTGGTGCTTGCAAGTTCCGGTTTGAGCGCGTCGTCTGTGGCAATCATCACATTTGCATTCAGCTTTGCCTCATCGGCCGGAAATATCTTTAACTCATCCATATCAACTGTACCTGTAGGACAAACCGAGGCCGGATTGAGTTTGGGATTCACGCCTTACAAGACTTTCACCGGAATTGTACTGCCGCAGGCACTGCGCAGAGGACTGCCTCTGTATGCAGGCGAGTGCGTCAAGTTGCTGCAAAGCACATCGATAGTGGGCTATATCGCTATTCAGGACCTGACCCGTGCCAGCGACCTTATCCGTAGCCGCACGTTTGATGCACTCATTCCTCTGCTCATCATCACCATAATCTATTTTGTCCTGGCTTGGTTGATACGCAAATTGTTGAACCTCCTCTTAATCAGAAAGTAACATGATAAGCATCAGACATTTAAGCAAGACTTTCCATAATCCGGACGGCAGCGTTGTAAACGTTCTCAAGGATGTTAACTGCGATATTGACAAGGGCGAGGTAAT
>CACWIN010000031.1 GCA_902760965.1 uncultured Bacteroidales bacterium
ACCTTTACAAACCAGTTTGTGGCGTAGCTTAAATATAAAGTGTTAAATATCGATTATCGTTTGGAGTTTACCATAGAATGCGGTTCTTTTTGTGCCCCTTTTTCACAAAAAGGAATGTTCAGGTACCTCCAAAAAAAAATCGACCCTTTTGGGCCGATTTTCTTTTGGAGGTACCTGGCGGACTCGAACCGCCGTACTCGGTTTTGCAGACCGATACCTAGCCGCTCGGTCAAGGTACCATTTGCATTTGCGGTTGCAAAGGTAACCATATTTTTGATACCTCCTTATATTATTGCCGTTTTTTATTCCTAAAAACTCAACTGAACACAAGTTCGCCGCCTTTTGCGGTTGCCGTGACAGGTTTGGTGCGGTCAATCTGACCAGACAGTATCATGGTGGAGAGCTTGTTGAGCAGCAGAGTCTGCAGGGCACGCTTTACAGGACGGGCTCCAAACTCCGGATCATAACCTGCGCCTGATATCAGGTCTATTGCAGAATCATCGATAGTGAGGTTGATTCCGCTCTCGGCCAGCATACGGCATACACCTTGTGCCTGGAGCTTTACAATCTGACGTATCTCACTTTCACGCAACGGCATGAATACCACAGTCTCGTCAATACGGTTCAGGAACTCCGGACGGATGGTCTGCTTAAGCATGTCAAGCAGGTGCTTACGGGTCTCGTCAAGCCATTCCTGACGGCTGTCATCGGACGTGCCTATCTGAGCCGAGCGCTCACGTATATAATCACTGCCCAGGTTGCTGGTCATTATTATTATGGTGTTCTTAAAGTTTACCGTACGGCCCTTGTTGTCGGTCAGACGGCCGTCATCAAGTACCTGAAGCAGGATGTTGAACACGTCGGGGTGTGCCTTCTCAATCTCATCAAACAGCACTACGGAGTAGGGCTTACGCCTTACGGCTTCAGTCAGCTGGCCACCTTCATCATAACCTACGTATCCGGGAGGCGCTCCTATAAGACGTGTCACTGAGAACTTCTCCTGATACTCACTCATATCAATACGTGTCATCAGCTTCTCATCGTTGAACAGGTACTCGGCAAGTGCCTTGGCAAGTTCTGTCTTACCTACTCCGGTGGTACCCAGGAATATGAAACTGCCTATAGGACGTTTGGGATCCTGCAGACCGGCCCGGCTGCGGCGCACTGCATTGGCTACGGCGCTGATAGCCTCTTCCTGACCAACCACACGTTTGTGCAGTTCCTCTTCCAGGTGCAGAAGCTTTTCACGCTCGCTCTCCAGCATACGGTTTACTGGTATGCCGGTCCAGCGTGATACCACCTCGGCTATGTCATCGGCGGTAACCTCCTCCTTTACAAGGGCACTGTCACCCTGCTTGGAGTGCAACTCCTCCTGGATGCGGGCTATATCGGCCTCCAGTTCCTTGAGCTTGCCGTAACGAATCTCGGCTACACGGCCGTAGTTGCCGTCACGCTCGGCGTTGTCGGCCTCTATCTTTAGTTGCTCAATGCTCTGCTTGTCCTGCTGGATCTTGGATACAAGAGCCTTCTCGGATTCCCATTTACTGCGTATCTGCTTTTCCTGTGCCTGCAGTTCATCAATCTCGGCGTTGAGCTGCTTGAGTTTTACAGTGTCGTTCTCACGTTTTATGGCGGCACGCTCTATCTCAAGTTGCTTGAGCCTACGGGTAATCTCATCCAGTTCCTCGGGCACCGAGTTACGCTCCATACGCAGTTTGGCGGCTGCCTCATCCATAAGGTCAATGGCCTTATCGGGCAGGAAACGCTCGGTTATGTAACGGTTGGAGAGCTCCACGGCGGCTATCACGGCCTCGTCCATGATACGCACCTTGTGGTGGTTCTCATAGCGCTCCTTAAGGCCACGCAGTATGGATATTGAGCTCTGCACATCCGGTTCATCAACCATTACGGTCTGGAATCGGCGTTCCAGTGCCTTGTCCTTTTCAAAGTATTTCTGATACTCGTTCAGGGTGGTGGCACCTATGGCACGCAGGTCACCACGGGCCAGGGCAGGCTTAAGTATGTTTGCGGCATCCATTGCGCCCTCACCGGCTCCGGCACCTACCAAGGTGTGAATCTCATCTATGAACAGTATGAAATTACCATCGGACTGTATGACCTCATTGATTACGCCCTTAAGACGCTCCTCAAATTCACCTTTATATTTGGCACCTGCTACCAGCGCACCCATATCAAGTGAATATACGGTCTTGGACTTAAGGTTCTCGGGTACATCACCGCGTACGATACGCTGGGCTAGACCCTCAATTATGGCGGTCTTACCGGTACCCGGCTCACCTATAAGAATAGGGTTGTTCTTGGTTCGGCGGCTCAGAATCTGGAGAACACGCCTTATCTCTTCGTCACGACCTATAACCGGGTCGAGCTTACCCTTGCGCGCACGCTCATTAAGATTGATGGCGAACTGCTCAAGGTTTTGCGGTTTGTTCTGATTGTTCTGGTTATATTCCATAGTTGTATGTTTTTGTTTCTATGGAATGACACGCAACAAGCAAGCCATAAGCCATTCTGCGACAAAATGTCGTAGAATGCAAACACGCTGCTGACATATTGACAATCAGCGTTTTAGGGGAATAAAGGTAATGCTTAAGAGAGTCTTTGCTTAACTATCTCATACATAAGGACTCCCGCTGCAACAGAGACGTTCAGGGACTCTATCTTGCCCAGGATAGGGATGCGTGCCCATTCGTCACACAGAGCCAGATGCTCCTGCGGGATACCCTTGTCCTCGGCTCCCATAATGAGGCAAACCGGACCTGTGTAATCACCTTTGGTGTAGTCCTTGTCACCCTTCTCGGTGGCACCAACAATGCGGATTCCGCTGTTCTTTAGGAATCTTATAGTCTGGCTTATGTTGTTTTCGCGGCAGACGGGCAGGGTATGGAGTGCTCCGGCCGATGTCTTTATGGCATCGGCATTCACGCTTACGCTGTTGCGGGAGGGTATGATAATGGCATCAACGCCTGCGCACTCTGCTGTACGTGCTATGGCACCAAAGTTACGTACATCGGTCACGCCGTCAAGCAGTACAAAAAACGGATCCTTGCCCTCCTCAAAAAGCATGGGCACAAGGTCCTCGGCGTGCTGGTATGTAATCTGGGTGGTGAATGCTATCACTCCCTGATGGTTCTTGCGGGTTATGCGGTTGAGCTTTTCAACAGGGACGCGCTGAACAGGTATGTCCAGCCCTTTGATAGCTGCGAATAGCTCACGTGACAGTTCACTCTGCATATCCTTCTTAACGAGCAGCCTGTCAATCTCCTTTCCGGCCTGTACGGCTTCAATCACGGCACGAATGCCAAATATCATTTCATCTTCCATTGTTGTCAATCAGTGCTTTTGCGTTGTCAAGGGCGGCCTGTGTGAGGGTGGAGCCACTCATCATGCCAGCTATCTCATGTATACGGTCGTCACCCTGGAGTACGGCAATGCGCGTATGGGTGGCGTCCTGTTCATCGGTCTTGAATACCTTGTAGTGTGTCTGTCCAAGTGCGGCAATCTGGGGCAGGTGCGTTATGGCAAGAACCTGGCGGCCATCGGCCGACATCTGTTTCATAAGGAGCGCCATCTTTTCGGCCACGGCACCCGATACGCCGGTATCAATCTCGTCAAATATGATTGTGGGCAGGGCGCGTGCTCCGGCCATAAGTGACTTGATGCAAAGCATTACACGTGCAATTTCGCCGCCCGATGCCACCGATGACAGTTCCTGCATAGGGACCGACTTGTTTGCGGAGAACATGAATTTAAGGTCATCATGTCCCGAGCGGTCAAAACCGGCCGAAGGTTGCATTTCCACGCTGAACTTAACGTTTGGAATGCCCAGTGGCACAAGTAGTTCCTTTATCTGCTTTACAATTATATCGGCTGCTTTACGTCGGGATTCTGTAAGGTTGGCAGCTTTCTTTTCCATCTCAAGACGGGCACTCTGAACCTGCTTGGTAAGTTGCTCTATGTCAAACTGATATGAGTCAGTCCGATTTAAACGTTTGCGGATATTGTCGGCAAGCTCCAGCAGTTGGGAAATACTCTCTTTTTTGTGCTTCTTTTCCAGTGAGTAGATAAGGTCCAGACGGTCGTTGACTTGCTCCAGACGGGCAGGGTCAAAATTTACACTTTCCTGTGCATCATATACGGTCTCGGCAATATCCTTTAGTTCTATTATGCAGCTGTCAAGCCGTTCGGCAAGTTCCTGTGCCTGCGGGTAGTTCTTTTGGGCACCGGATAATGACTGGAGGGCATTGCGGAGTTTTTGTACACAGCCGCTTTCATCACCCGAGATGATTTGTGAGGCATCAAACAGATACTGTTTTATCTCCTCGGCATGATCCAGGATATCGGACTCCTGCTCCAGTTCCTCCTGCTCGCCGTCAACTAGTGCGGCATTATCCAGGCCTTCAAGCTGAAACTCCAGATACTCGCGGTCCGTGTTGTCGGACTCATACTCTTTCTTTAGTTGAGCCAAACGCGCCTTAAGGTCATACCAATTGCCAAAACTCTGCTCGTATGCCTGTTTGACTATGCTGTTGGCTGCAATAGTGTCAACAACATCCAGTTGGAAGGATTGAGTGCCCAGCGCCAGGTTCTGATGCTGTGAGTGAATGTCAATCAGCCGGCATCCCAAATCCCTGAGTTGGGTTAACGTGACAGGCGTGTCGTTTATGAATGCGCGACTCTTGCCCGATGCAGAGAGTTCGCGGCGCATAATGGTGTCGTTAGGATCAAAATCCAGTTCGTTGTCCCGGAAAAACTGTTCCAGCCCGTATCCGGCAATTGAGAATATGCCCTCAATTGTGCATTTGTCGGCTCCCTGGCTCAGAGTCCTGGAGTCTGCACGTCCGCCAAGCAACAGGTTCATGGCACCCAGAATTATGGATTTACCGGCACCGGTCTGGCCGGTCATTACCGAAAAACCGTCCTTGAAATCAATGTCAAGACGGTCAATTAGAACGTAATTCTTAATGTGTACTTCTTTAAGCATTAGTCTGTTTTTATGGTATTCCAGTCATTTGAAAGCGAAGGGTTGATTTGGCTCAGCAGATTCTTTACTGTCTGTTTTTCCTTGTCAATACCAGCGCTGTATATACTTATAAGTTCGTTTTTCTTGATTTCGGTAAAAAGGGTAGGCAGGGCCGATGTGCTTTTGGCCTGCTTGGCCTGCTGCAAAAGATTCAGGCTCTGGGTGATGGTTGCGCGTCCGCGATCGGCATTTGCCGACATATCGTCCAATCCCAACCTGTGATAATTGTACTGAAGCTGACGGAAGGCCGACATGGTTCCGTTCATATAGTCATTGATTATGGAATAGCGGTTGGCTTTGGTGTCAAACGAACGCCATCCGCTGCCAAGAGACTGTGCGCTGGCGGCAATGTTCTCAACCTGACGCAGAATGTCCGTTCCGCCGCTTGGCGACATGGTGTCAAAATCAAGACCAATTATGAGCAGGCTGTAATATGCCAGTATAGCGGTAAGATTATTGTCGGGTGTAATGCCCGATGAATATTCAATCCTGTCCTGCTCGGTATAATTGAACTCCACCTCGGTATCGCGGAAATTGAATACCGTAGTGTTATATGTGGAACCAAATACCGGGCGGCTGCTTTGAACAGTCAGTTCGCACTCCATTTTACCGCTTTGAGCCTCATACTTATTTACGATAAGGTTAAAATTGCACTGGATGCGTTCTTTTTCGGTGAATTGATAGTCTGTCCACACCTGTTGTGAAAGAAACTCTTTAATGGCGTTTTCAAGAGATTTGAACACATCCTTGTCGGTACCCTGAATTTTTGAGGTGTTGACTGTAAGGGTGGGGTTCAGTTCCTGTGCCTGTCCCTTGAACGGCATGAGCAGGAAAGCAAGACAGAACAAAAGGCCTGCCAGTTTGCTGATTATGGCTTTGGCAACATCCTTTTTGGATTGGAGCGGTAATTCCTGGCTGCCCTTGTTGTCAATAAGGGTTACTTTGTTGGTGTCATATCCAAATCCAGCGCCCTCATCACGCAGTGAATTGAGCACTATAAAATCCAGATTCTTGCGTTTAAGCTTGTCCTGAGCGTTGCTGAATTCATTGTTGGTCTCAAGTGCAAAGCCAACCATGCGCTGGTCAGGGCGCTTTATCGCTCCAAGTGATGCTGCAATATCCTCGGTTGGTTTAAGTGTCAGGGTAATCTCGCCCTTACGCTTTATTTTGCTATCGGCAGTGACAGCCGGTGTGAAATCGGCAACTGCAGCGCAAAGAATGGCTGCATCGGACTGAGGGAAATGCTCCATTGCAGCCTCATACATCTGGTGGGCCGATTTTACATCTATCCTTTTGATTCCGGGATTTATGGTCTTGATGTTTACGGGACCTGCAATCAGAGTTACGTCGGCTCCGCGATTGGCACACTCCTCAGCCAGCGCGAATCCCATCTTGCCTGTGGAGTAATTACCTATAAAACGTACCGGGTCTATGGCCTCATAGGTGGGGCCAGCCGTTATCAGGACTTTTTTTTTTGAAAGCTGGGCCTGACTGGAGAAAAACTCCTCAAGTGCGGCAACAATAACCTCCGGTTCCTGCATGCGGCCTTTGCCAACCAACTGGCTGGCAAGCTCACCGCTGGCAGGCTCAATGAAAATGTTGCCTATTGCACTCAGGGTCTCTATATTACGCTGGGTTACGGGATGGCTGTACATATCCAGATCCATGGCGGGAGCAATGAATACCGGAGCTTTCATAGAGAAGTAGGTGGTAGCCAGCATGTTATCGGCCACGCCGCTTGCCATCTTGCCAAGCGTGGAGGCTGTGCATGGAGCAATAAGCATGGCATCGGCCCATTGACCCAGGTCTACATGACTGTTCCAGGAACCGTCACGGCGGTCAAAGAACTCGCTTACTACCGGTTTGCGTGTCAGTGTGGAGAGGGTGAGGGGAGTAATGAACTCCTTAGCGGCAGGTGTCATTACCACCTGAACCTCTGCTCCCTTTTTAATAAGCAGACGCACCAGATAAGCCGCCTTGTAAGCTGCTATGCTTCCGGTCACTCCCAACACAATATGTTTTCCGTTAAGTATCTCCATTAGCGGGATTGTAGTTTTATTCTGGTTAAAACCTGTTTGGTGTTGAGCGCAAAGTCACCCTGGAGTATCCATGAGTAATAACCGGGGTCACGGCGGAACACCTCAATTACAGGTATATCCTTGTATTTTCCAAAGTTAAATACCTCCTGCCCCTTGTCATTCATTACAATGCGTCCTGCAAAGTCCACGTTACGGGTGAATGATGAATACTCCGACAGCCAGCCCATATCATTCTTGAGGTCATCGGGATAGCGGTCAAGCTGAGCCATAAGTACCTCATAAGTGGCGCGTGTGTCGCCGTCGGCACTGTGGGCATCGGTCAGCTCCTTGCCGCAGTAGAACTTGTAGGCGGCCGACAGGGTCCGTTGCTCCATTTTGTGGAATATTACCTGCACATCAATAAAACGGTGACGGCTCAGGTCAATGTCAACGCCTGCGCGGAGGAACTCCTCGGCCAGCAGCGGAACGTCAAAACGGTTGGAATTGAAACCCGCTATGTCACTACCCTCAAAGTCACGTGCAATCTCCTTGGCAATCTCCTTGAATGTGGGGCAGTCCTTTACATCGTCATCGGTAATGCCGTGAACGGCGGTTGACTGCTCAGGGATATGCATCTCGGGGTTTACGCGGCGGGTGTGCATATCCTCGTTGCCGTTTGGTGAGACCTTGAGATAAGAGATCTCTACTATGCGGTCCTGTACAGTGTTGGTGCCTGTGGTCTCCAGGTCAAAGAACACTACCGGTTTGTCAAGATTGAGTTTCATCAGTCGTTAAGTACCATTGGCATAAGGAGCATAAGCAGGTTCTCGCCTTGAGCCTGCTCGGCAGGAACAATCACACCGGCGCGTGAAGGATCGGCCAGCTGGAAGATAATCTCCTGGCTGGGTATGTTGTTGAGTATGTCAATCAGGAAAGCAGCCTTGAAACCTATGCTCATGGCAACACCCTCGTACTGGCATGACAGGCTCTCCTTGGCCGATGTTGAAAAATCTATATCCTGGGCTGAGATGTCAACCTTATCCTTTTCTATGCGCAGCTTGATAAGACCGCTGCTGGCAGGTGAGAATACCGATACGCGGCGAAGCGCGGTAACCAGAGTCTGACGGTCCATGATAAGACGGTGCGGGTTGTTCTGAGGAATGACCGATGCATAGTTGGGATAGCGGCCGTCAATGAGGCGGCATACCATACGGAACTCGGGAAGTGAGAAACGTGCTATGCGGCTGTCAAACTCAATTGTGATATCCTGGGCCTCCTTGCCTATGAGCGAACGGAACAGCGATGCCGGCTTTTTGGGCAGGATGAATGATGACTTGCCGTCGGCCTTAACGTTGCTGTTGCGGTTGCATACCAGCTTGTGGCCGTCGGATGCTACGAATGTGGCACCCTCCTCATTGATGTCAAAGAATATGCCGTTCATGACAGGACGCAACTCGTCATCGGCTGTGGCAAATACGGTGCGTGCCAATCCGTCGGATATTATCTGGGCAGAAAGTGACAGAGATACAGCATCCTCCTTGAGCACTGCCGGAGTGGGGTACTCATCGGCGTTCTGGCCTACCATCTTGTATTCTCCGTTCTGATAGTTGACTGTTATCTCAAATGTGGAGTCATTTACGTTGAATGTAAGCGGCTGCTCGGGAATCTCCTTAAGGGCATCGAGCAGGGTCTTGGCGGGCAGTGCAATCTGGCCGTCGGCGCTGGATTCAACAAGGTCGATAATGGTCTCCAGGGTGGTATCATTATCGGCAGCGGTAACGGTTAGCTTTCCGCCTTCAATGCGAAACAGGAAATCCTCAAGAATTGGGTAGATGGCCTTAGGGTTAATAACGCGGCTGATAGCCTGTAAACGGCTTGACAGTGCCGAACTGGATACTGTGAAATTCATATATATTCCTATTTATTATTTGTCTGTTAGTGAGTCATACAAAGATAGGAAAAAGTAACGGTATTGTGGAAAAATAAAACGTAAAAAAGTGGGACGGAAAATGGAAATGACTTAAATTCGCGGAAAACTTTTTCAAACACATTACAATAATGGATATTACAGGTAAAATTATCGCAGCCCTTGAGCCCCGTTCAGGTGTGGCCAAGGCATCAGGCAATCCGTGGAAAATTCAGGAGTACGTATTGGAGACTATTGGCGAGCAGTATCCCAAAAAGATGATGTTCAGCATTTTTGGTGAGGATAAGATACAGCAGGCCGCAATCAACATAGGTGATGAGGTAGTGGTAAGTTTTGATATTAACGCCCGTGAGTTCAACGGCCGCTGGTACAATGACATCCGTGCATGGCGCGTAAGTCACGACGTGAACGGCGCCGCTCCCGCACCCCAGCAACCTTTTGCTCCGGCAGCCGCCGCTCCCGCAGCCGCTCCGGATCCATTCGCTCCCAGCAACGAAAAGGACGACTTACCGTTCTGATTCCGTCAGCATAACAGGTCAGAAACCTTGTTTTGAGGAATAACTCCCATTAATAAAGAAAACCGTCCTGAGGCATATCCTCGGGACGGTTCTGTTATTGATTATATCTACGTATTCCGTTTTTAGAAAATTAATCCTAATCTGACAGTGAGCATGGATATTTCGAGCTTTTCGTTGGTTTTTTGTTTTTTCCAATCTCCGGTAGAATTGGAAATGATCTTGGCATTAATGACATCGGCTCCAAGATTGTAATAACCTACTCCTATCATTATGCGGTCTTGAAACTTTAATCCAGCGCTTGCCTGATAAGCCATCGTAAATGTTTCATCGAATGTGCAAGTGCTTTCATAATGTTCGTCATTATATTCGACAGTTTCTTTCAGATCGCTGATTTTACGAAAGTTAGCTCCCAATCCACATTCCATCCAAAATGAACAGTCTTTACTCAGATTAAATAATGAGCAGTTGATACCTGCCATTAATGGGATATTGTAATAATGGGGAAATTTTAATTCAAAGTAGTCAAATACAAAGGAGTTGTCTTGTATGGTTTCTCTTATTATTTGTTGTGTCGCATCTTGTGTGTATCGGCCTATTTCATCCTTCAGATCCGAGTCAAGTCCATTGTAGAAAAAGTCTGCCGAAAGAAACCAGCTGAATTCTGAATCAGGAAAAGGTTTCATATATTTTACACCTATGTTGAAACCGGTTTGAGCTCCTCCCTGATTACCATAATCGCTGCTAAAAGCATTCCTGTATATATTCTTTTCTCCAAATGCTCCTCTTGGAAGAGTAAGGCTACCATATATTATTGCGGATTGTGCCGACGCGACGGCTGCAAACAATGTCATTATGGCAATTGCCAAAAAGAATCTTGTTTTCATTGCTTGATTATTTAATAGGATTAAGAATTCATGCTGGCCAGGAACTCGGCATTGTCCTGGGTGTTCTCAAGGCGGTCCTTGACAAACTCCATGGCCTCGATGGGATTCATATCGCTAAGGTACTTGCGGAGTATCCACATGCGGTCCAGAGTGGTCTGGTCAAGCAGCAGGTCGTCGCGGCGGGTGCTTGATGCAACGATGTTCACGGCCGGGAAGATGCGCTTGTTGCTCAGGTTGCGGTCCAGCTGGAGCTCCATGTTGCCGGTACCCTTGAACTCCTCAAAGATAACCTCATCCATCTTGGAGCCGGTATCGATAAGGGCGGTTGCCACAATTGTGAGTGATCCACCGTTCTCAATGTTACGGGCGGCACCAAAGAAACGTTTAGGCTTGTGGAGCGCATTGGCATCAACACCACCTGAGAGAACCTTACCCGATGCCGGTGCTACGGTGTTGTAGGCGCGTGCCAGACGTGTAATTGAATCAAGGAATATCACTACATCGTGGCCGCACTCAACCATGCGCTTGGCCTTCTCTATGACGATGCTGGCAATCTTTACGTGATGCTCGGCGGGCTCATCAAATGTAGATGCGATAACCTCGGCCTTTACGCTGCGGGCCATATCGGTAACCTCCTCAGGGCGCTCATCAATGAGCAGCATTATCATGTATGCCTCAGGATGGTTGGCAGCGATAGAGTTTGCTATATCCTTGAGCAGTATGGTCTTACCGGTCTTGGGCTGGGCAACTATCAAGGCGCGCTGTCCCTTGCCGATGGGTGCGAACATATCAACCACACGGGCCGACAGGTTATCGTTCTTGCCGTTGCACAAGGTAAACTTCTCATCCGGGAACAACGGGGTCAGATGCTCGAACGGAACACGGTCGCGTGCCACAGAGGGCTCCAGACCGTTTATGCGGAACACCTTTACCAGCGGGAAGTACTTTTCACCTTCACGCGGCGGACGGATAACACCCTCCACAACATCGCCGGTCTTAAGGCCAAAGAGCTTGATCTGTGACTGTGATACGTAAATGTCATCGGGCGATGCCAGATAGTTGTAGTCCGATGAACGCAGGAATCCGTAGTTGTCGGGCATGATTTCCAGAACACCCTCACCGCGCAGTACGTCACCAAAGTCATACATACGCTCCTCCTGCATCTGGCGGCGGTTCTGCTGAACGTTCTGCTGGAACTGCTGTCCGTTCTGATTCTGCTGATTATTCTGGTTTTGCTGGCGCTGGCCGTTTTGCTGACCGTTCTGTTGGCGCTGACCGTTTTGCTGGTAAGGCTGCTCAGGACGTGACTGTTCCTGACGTTGCTCCTCCTGCTGCTCCTGAATGTCTGCCTGTACAGGTTCCTGGCGTGGAGATTCTGTCTCAACAGGTCTCTGAACGGGCTCTTCATCGGCATCATAATTGTCAGATACAGCCTGGGTTACATTTTCATCGTCTATCTCTGGCAGAGGAACCTCAACCTGCTGTTTGCGAGGACGGCCACGACGCTTGGATGCACTCTGCTGCGGAGCAGGCTGGGGGAGTTCCTCATTCTTGACAGGCTCTGGTGCTGGCTGTTCGGGAACTACCTGCTGGACTGTCTGTTGAGCTTGAGACTCCTGCTCAGGTGCCTTTGGCTTATTCTGGTCGTTGTCGGAGCGGCTACGTTTCTTTTTGCCTTTTGATTCAGTATTCTCTGCCTGCTTAGGCTTTTCGTCATTGACGGGCTGCGGCTGTACCGACTCCTTAACTTCTTTTATCTGATTAGTATCCTTTGTCTCCTTGGGCTGTTGTTTAGGCGCATTGCCTTTCTTCTCTACAGATTTGGCCTTGCCGTTCTCATCGGCAGTATAAACCTTTTCGGAACCATTATTACGAGCTACTTTCTTGCGGTCGCGACGTTCCTTTTCGGGTTTGGCTTTTGATGCGGTAATAGCCTGCTCATCAAGAATGTCATATACCAGTTGATTCTTGTCGTCTTTGGCCTTGATGCCCATCTCTTTTGCAATAGCCTGCAGTTCTTCAAGGCTCTTGCTCTTTAATTGCAGTATGTCAAACATTGTTTTATAAGACCTTGGCAATATCCAAAGCACACTATATGCGCATTGACATTACGTAAGGTGTGGTTTAATGAAAATTCGGATTGATTGCCGCTACCGGAGTTCCTTGATTTGGACTGTATTGCGGCTTACGGGTACAAAGATACTGCAAAAAACTGATAAAAAATGCTTAGACTGCGTTTTTTTTACCATTGCGTTTTAAGGTCTGTCATGTAGAACTGTTCGTCGTTGTCAATGGCTATTGGCTTTTGCCGTTTTGGCTTGCGGTAAACAACCTCATGAATCAAATGCGGAAGTCACCATAAATGTGCCGTTGGTACATGAGGAGCGTACTGAGCATTTTGACTATTTCTCTGTTTTTGACTCCCTTACAACAATCCGGTTGAGTACAGATTCAATTGATGGGTTGGTAAGCATAGTGAAAGATATACACGTGGATGAAAACCTGATCTTCATTCAGGATTTGAATACAATCCATGTGTTCGATGACTCCAATCCCGTCCTTTTCTATTCGAGAGTGAAGGATTAGGCCATTGCATATAGGGAGAATGATGCACTGGTGTTCTATCACTGGAATCGTATATTGAAAATTCAGCCAGAATCAATGGATTTCAATGGTTCTGGCTGACTTTTCAATATTCAAACAAGGATCTGTTTCCATTTGTAGAAAGCAGTTTGAGAAAATATCTCTTCTGCCTATTTCAAGTGATAGAACACCAAAACATCATTCTCTCTGCCTGCAACAGTTTCCAGCATGACCTTGTCCTGCTCCGGAATGAGTTCCGGATGCTCCTTCAGAGCAATCTGTGCATCTGATGCGCTAACTCCGGCTATCAGCACATCACCTGACACGCCTACTATCTTGCGGCGGTAGGGCAGCTTGGCTATGTCATACCTGTAACAGGTGCATTTGCCTGTGGGCTTGTGATACACATAATCGGCAGCCTCAAATTCACTTGTCACAAAATAGGCGGGAGTCTCATAGCATTCGTTTGGCTGCTTCAAGGTAATCAGATAATCAAAAGTCAGGTTCTCCAGTTTGTTGGCCGGGGGCACGTCAATGAACTCAAAATATCCGCATGAGTCAGCCTTGCCATCAGAGATTCTGTAGAGCGTATTGTCAAACGCCCGCATATGGTAGAACTCTTTCAGGTCCTGGTCTCTAAAATGGCTGACAATACCTACGCGCCAGCCTCCGTCAGTTGCCATCTGCCTCATAGGCAGTAATGGCGTGTATGAACCATCCTCCTTTAACTCCATAAAGTCATCCGATACATCATTGGGAACCATTGACTGAACGTACATCCTTTTGTCAGTAAGGAAAAGCTTCATCAAATCAATCTCTTTGGGAATTGAGGTCTGGCTGATGAATGTCCCGTCATACGTGTATTTCTTTATGGCGTAAGCGTCCAGGTCATACATCAGAACCTCTTTGCTATCCTTATCTATGCACCATGACCGTATGCGCAAGAACTCGTTCCGGGCACGCCCCTTTTGTCCTATCTTGTTCAGGAACCGTCCCTCCTTGTCATATACTGATATTATCTGGTCAATATCGTTGCCTTTAGCATTAGGGACGTGCGATACAAAAATCAGCCCGTCATCAACCATAATCTGAGTAATATCGCCCACAATCGCATCAAGAGAGCTGTCATCAAGCAGTACATAGCTGTAGCTGTCAGCAATCTCGTCAAGGAAATACGTGTTCTCCACCTCCTCCACGGGAATAGAATGTACACTCTTGCCCTTGCCGCACGATGCAAACGAAATTAGCATTATACTGGCCAGACTTAATACAACACTTCCAAATGCAAATAGTTTCCTTTTCATTTATACACCTAATACATGTATGTAAATCATATCAAAGGTACTATTACTTCTTTATGCTCCAAAATCCTTTAACCAAGATTATTGATTTAATTGTCACGGTTTAATCCATAAAGCAGTTTGTGCTGGCTGTTATTGTTTTTTTCTGTAGTGGGCGATGATGATGGGTGGATTCTCACAATCCTTAACCTTGCGGTAGAAAGCTTCCACTTCAGGGCTGTAGCGGTGGTCGTAGTCCTTGCTGTCAATCAGTTTGAGCGCTTTCTGGATGCTCCACGTATCAACACAACCAATTATACTATTGTCATAGACATAAGGAAAGCCTATATCCGGGATTGAAACATCAAGGGAATCGTATTCCATATGGTACATCTTTGATGAGGCTTTATCAAACAGATACTCACCACCAGAATAGTACCAAATGTAAAGGTAATCCTTCATGTCATAAAAGTAATTGGGAATACACTGTCCTTTATACTTGTTGTCATTTTCATAGTCATAGTTGCATTTAGTCTTATAAGGTATTTCTGGTAGGAATTTCATGTTTGCCACACATTGTGCGGTATCATCAGATACCTTATATATGTGGTTGTCCAACAGCCTCAAGAGCCAGGTCGTGTCAGATTTGACGTTTGCAAAAACGGATGTTAGCATGACACCTCCTATATCTCCTGCCAGCCTTACATATTCAATCGGGTCCATCTCACAATATGCGTGATAGTCTGTCATCTTGAATGGTGAGCCAAGGTTTCCGTCCGGGTAAGCCATGTAGTAATCAAATGAAGGAAGTATGCACAGACCGCAATAATACATCATTGTTCCGTCAGACATACATTTTAAAATATCTCCGCCAATATAACCATCATTTATTCCGCCTGATTGTCTTTTGGCTTCCCCAAGAAATTCACCTTTGTAGCTGTATCGTTTGTTGAAAGAGGTGTTATCCATAACGATTATCTCATTACACCATGTGTTTATGGCCCAGTCAATGGGATGTATGTACTCGTTGCGCGCCCTGCCTGTCTGGCCGATATCGTGCTGATAGTGTCCTGTGCTGTCAAATACCTTTATTGATGCGTGGTTGCTGTATTTGTCGCTAAAGACAAAGAACAATCCGTCATCATAAAACAGTCCATCTACATAGCCGAGCATAGCTTCTGGGGTGTCATCTTCAAGCAGGATGTATTCCCAGTTCTCCAGGAAGTTGTCATTAAACGCACCATCCAGATGGATAACGTCATCTTTTGTTATCTGCAAGGAGTTGTCAGGCTGGACATTGTTCTTGCAGGCACAAAGTATAAGGGCTGTGAAGAAAGCCGCAAACAGTAATTTGTAGAGAGTTTTATTCATATTGGTTGTTTTTAGATTCGTGGTGTACGTATTATGTTCACAATTCGCGAAACAAGGAAAATGACACTTCCTGAAAGAACTGAGAATGCTCCTTTGGTTGCACTTTCAAGATATTGGAAATAATGGAATTCTCCGGAAATATAGGTCTCATCCATCGCGGTATATGAACAGATTCCTAAGAATAGGAATCCGGTTAACAGGGATATGTTGCCTATCTTTCTGGTCCAAGCTGGAGCTTTCCATATCGATACGATCTCAAAAACTAGTAAAAGCACAAAAACAATGATCATTACTATTCCGCCATCGGGCGTTACAAACTGATGAAAAACAGACTGTTCCATAACAAACGGATTTTATACGGTTCCTTAATGTTTACGCGGTGAAAGAATCAGAGCAATTATGCGTGATGTAATACATATAACGGTTGCATAACATATTGGTAATAACACGTATGCAAGCCCACCGCCTACCACAGTGGAACTTATATCACCCGCATGCCTTATGTCATCTACCCATATTATCACTCCTCGGGCACAGAATATAAGGGCAACGGCGACAGCTATTGACCCAAGGTCCTTGACCCATGCCGGAGCTTTCCAAGCCGACAGGAAAATGAGGACAAACAGCATGGTAAGGACAATACATGCGCCAAGTCCCATTTGTGACATCATACGGATAATGGTGGTTGTTTCTTCCATAATTTGATTTTGCTTTTAGATTAGACAGAGGTTTGTCGCAAAAGTATTCCAATTCTCAAACACAATCCCCTTATAAAACATATAAAAGCCTTCATGGGTGTAAATAAAACCATCTATACAATCCATAAAACCCTTTGTTCACACATTTTGAGATGTTTTTTAAATACACGATACTACCAAATGATTACCTTTGGGTATGATATGATCGCATTGGAATAATAACAGTCTAATGAAGGTGTTATTGAATACGGCTTATTGGATACTGTCAATACTTGTAGTTGCGTTGATGGTCAAAAGCACAGGGTTTTCTTTCCTGGAATCCCTGATGCTGGGCACCATGTATCTGCCTGGTGCGGTAGCCGCAAAACTCCTTTATCCGCAAGTGTCATTCAAAAGGCGCTCCCAAGGAATAATGAACGTGGTTTTCATAACGTTAGCTATTGTTGTCTTTGAGTATCTTCTCATTTTTATGACGTATCTTTTCATCAGCAATATGAGAGAAGGGTTAAATGTATTCCAAAGCTATACATACTATTTCTTCGACTACAGGCATTACTCAAAATTAGTGGTCCCACATATTCTTGTTAATCCTTTGTTCCTGTCGGTCATAATTGTTTTGTTGACTCTTGGAAATACATATCTTGATCATTGGATGGCAAATCACTACCCCAAGATAGAGACTCCCATAACATTCTGTTCAGACAGGAAAAAAGTGACACTACTACCAAGCGAGATAATGTATGTAGAATCTTGTGATACAGAGGTGTATGTTCACGCCACCGATGAGCGTATTTTCCGCAACAAAACCAACATCTCAGGATGGGAAGCATTGCTGGGGGCAGATTTCGTAAGGATACATCGTTCATTCCTCGTTAACAGCAATAAAGTGGATAAAGCCACAACTGATACTATAACTATTAAAGGTAAAGATTTGCCTGTATCTCTCAAATACAGGGAATCAGTAACTGATAAGTTTATCTCGTAGTTGCAGAACTATGTTAGAATGATTGCAGCTTATAGTCAAAGCCACAACAGGGTTAATTTGGAAAAGGTTCTTTTCATTTGGCTGAATATGTAATTTGTTGCAAACTTACAGATAATAGAACTATTATATATAAACCACAAAACATTTTGATAATTATTTATACTTTTTGTTGTAAATATAGGCATACATAAGGGACTGTGACATTTTGTGTGATGTAAATTGAGAATTATGTGTTATTTTTGCAATGAAAAGAGTAAATAGATAGATAATGTTTGTATTATAGTTTAAATTTAGTAGTCATGGCAAAACAGATTGAACCAACACCAGTTTTGAAGGGCGACGATGCATTTGAGTTCGTTGCCGAGATGGATAAGGAGCGTAAGGCTTCTGATGAAGAGAAAGAGAGGGTGCGTAAAGGAGCATCTTTCATACAGTCGCTCCTTACTTTTTCTTTCTGATAGTTATGAAATAAGTCTACTTGGCGTCGTATTAGAAGTGCATTTCCTCACCGAAAACACCGCAGTGATTATCCTGCGGTAAAGATAGGTCGTTTGGGCGTTCATCTGAAAGCGCAGCATTGTCATATTGGTACAGATATTCTTGATTTCATTAAACAGACATTTATAACTAACAACCGTACGGGATGTAGTTTCGTGACAGTTGATGCTTTGCATTCGGCTGTATCTTTTTATGAGTCCAACGGTTTCCGTGCATTGCGGAAAGAAAACAAAGGGGATACTGTGCCAATGTGTTATGACCTGAAACAACTCCTTTAATACATCGGGAATCGTATATTGAAAATTCAGCCAGAATCAATGGATTTTACTGGTTCTGGCTGTTGCCATTCATGTAATTAATATCATTTATAGAGAGTACTTTTTTTACCTCTTTTAAAACTATGATGGGGCGGATTATGGTATCCGCCCTCTCAATAGTTTTTTATGCCGTCTTTATCTCCTATCTATGTAGAAGACAGGTTTGTTTGCATATTTGCCTGACAGTAGGCTCCTTATCTGCTGATAATTGTCTTCTGAGAATCGTATGGCAACTGCACCGCGGTGGCCTTCAAAGAACTCCTTTAGGGCTGATTCCAGATTATCGGGGGTAACAATTACGTCATTCACAGGATTGGCTATCAGGCTGTGGCAGATGTATGCGCCATTCTTGGAGATTGACTGCCAGGCTGCATCTAATTTGGGCTGAAGTTTCTTTTCAGTTTCATCCATCCAATCATTCATCTTGCGCTGCAGTTCCTGATACTGACCCCTTATCTTGGCGTTGAGATCCATCAATTCCTGGTCACGGCTGGCCTGCTCGCTCTCTGAGAGTGAACGGCGCTCCCTTTCAATATCGGCAGCCAGTTTGTCAAGCTCAACCTTGCCTTTATTCATCTGCTCAGTGAATGATTGCTGCATTTTTTCAGCCTCACTCTGGGTAGATTTCAGTGATTCAAGCAGGGTTTTTACCTGAGGCGTTTCCTGAATACCCGCTTTCTTCAAGTCAATATTCGAGGCCGACATAGACGACATAAAGAATGAAAGCACGTTCTGATCCATCTCATTGCTCTCTTTCATGGCGTCATAGAGCACAATCCACTGGGCTGCAGGGGCGGTGGCTGTGCTTAGACGGAAATTGATGGGCACGGTGTATTTCACCTTTACAGGTTCACCGTTCTGGTAACCGGGGTCCCATTTGGGCATTTCTCTAATCACGCGCAGAGCCTCAGCGTCAAGCAGCGGATGAACTGGCTGTACAACCACAGCATCATTAATGCTACCATCCTTGTCAATTATGAAGGTTACCAGTACTCTGCCTTGTATGGAGTCATCATGCGCCTCCTTGGGGTATCTTATATTACGGGCCAGGTATTGCATCAATGATGCTGCTCCGCCCGGGAACTCCGGCTGCTGATCCACTACCATATAAACCTCATCCTGATTCTTGTCATCAACAGCTGATATGGCTGGTTTCTCAAGTGTGATGGTGAGGTCAGAGATTGGTTTCTCTACAGTAATCTTTATGGGTGAATAGCCGTCTTTTGCTACAATCAATATCTCGCCTTTCTTGGCAGAATGTGAGAACTCTCCGTTTTTGCCTGACGGCATCAGAACGGTCTGTGATGAGCTTGATGCATCGGCCATGAGATAGAAACTCACGGCCTCAACGGGATTGCCCTGCTGGTCAATAACCCTACCGCTTATCCTAACGGTAGTACTGTTCAGGAGTGACTCATTATCATCAATCTTGGTTGATTGTGTGAGGTTCAACACATCGTCGGGGCCTATGGTTTTTTCAGTACGGGCAAACAGGACAGATGTCATTCCCAGCATGGGAACAAGGAGCAGAAGCCACATGAGGTGACTCTTGCTGGTTTGGTTTTTGTTCAACATAATAATTCTCTTTTTGATGTTTAGGTTAAACGAGCTGGCCAGCGCATAGGCCTCTGCGCCTACAGTTCGCATTATCAACAGTTTCTGATAGTCACTGTTGCGTATGCCGTAACGATTGATCACTTCGCTGTCGGCCTCAAACTCATGGACTATCTTGATCTCTTGCAGTACGAGCCAGCATACCGGGTTTACTACGGTGCAGGCTAAAAGGAATACCAGGTCAACTGAATGCAGCAGCCTGATATGGGCAAACTCATGTCTTAGGCTTGCGCGGCGGGCAAACCCGTTCTCAGTATCAGATATTACAATGTAGTTCATCCAGCTGAACGGGCCGAAATCCTCATCGTGTGTTACCAGCCACACGGTGCGGCTTACGCGACGGCGTTGTTTGCCGCTCAGGAACCGCCTGGCCCTGATTATGCTTCTTATCCAACCAATCATGAGCATAAGTACATAAACGGAGTACATGCATACCAGGATTACAGCCCACAATTTGGACTGGTTGTCTGATTGAGCAGGCGCCATAATTTCCATTTGCGGTTCACTCATCATGGTAAATGTTCCAGACAGTTCCTGGGCAAACTCAGTGTCCGATATCGCCATGCCGCTAACCACCGGTGTCTTCTCGGGTATAGTAATATGAACAAGGGGGAGAAGAGCTGAGAGCACGGTTGCTCCCAGCAGGTAAAACCGGTTAAATCGGTAGAACGTGGTCCCGCTGAATACCGCCTTATAAATGGTAAGCAGTATGATCAGGGCAAAAGCCCATTCCATTATATATAATACCAGACGTCCCATATCACTTTGCGTTTTCGGCCATACGGATAAGATCCTTCAGGTCATCTATACTCACCTCCTGCTGCTGAACAAGGCAGGATATGAAATCCTTGTATGAGCCGTTAAAGAAACGAGCCACGCTCTCTTTGTTCATCGCCTCAACATATTTGTCACGTCCCATAGCAGCTTCATACAGAAAGAAACGTGTTCCCAGTTCGCGGTGCTTAATCATACCGTTCATCTCCAGACGGCGCACAAATGTGGTAAGCGTATTGAAATTAGGCTGTGGCTCCGGCATTTTGTCCAAAAGGTCTCTCATAGACATCTCTCCGTTATCCCAGAGCACATTCATAATCGCCGCTTCTTTATCAGTCAGTTTCTTCATATCGTTGTATCCTTATCGGGTTCTGCCCACAAATAAATTACATTTTGTAAAAACCACAAAACATTTTGACAATTATTTATACTTTTGTTGTAAATATAAACATACATGGTGGGTTGGATTCAAGTACATAACCAACTAAAAGTCAGCCATAACCAACTATCTTGCTGGTTGTAGCTGACTTTTCAATATTCAAACAAGGATCTGTTTCCTTTTGTTGCAAGCAATCTGATTATTGTCAGTTCTGCTTGTAGGTGACCTTAAGATTATCATCCTTGTTCAGTGCCTCCTCAAGAGTATTGAACTCATCCATTGTATCGGGGTTGTTGGGCAGGGCAAAAAATCCTTCGGCATTCTTTTTGCTCACCTCCTTTAGCTTGGAATTAAGGTCTTTCATCTCTATGATTGATGCCAGCTCTTGCTCCGTAAGCTTTTTCTGGCTGGTCAGGGTACAGGTTACATCCTTTTTGCCGTCCTGGCTCTTGGCATACTGTACCAGAATGACATCTTTAGGAGGAGCCTGAAGCTTGAAATGGATGGGTACGGAGTAGCTTACACGTACCGTTTTTCCCTCGTGCATTCCAGGCTTCCATGCGGGCATTGCTGAAATGGCACGGACAACCTGGTCATCTACCAACGGATCAACAGATTTCACGATTTTTACGTCCGATACTGTTCCGTCTTTC
>CACWIN010000032.1 GCA_902760965.1 uncultured Bacteroidales bacterium
TCGGAGGGCAAAGGTAGTTTCTTTTTTCTTAATATGCAAATTGCATCTCTTTTTTTGTCTAAAGTTTTGTCTATTTGTCTCATTGCACTACTTTTGCAGTCTGGAAAGTATTTTATTAATTATAGAACAAACAGACATTTATGATTCTTTGTCAAGACATCAAGATTGGCACCTGCATCAACCTGGAGGGCCAGCTCTATTTCTGCATTGATTTCCTTCATGTAAAGCCCGGTAAGGGAAACACATTTGTACGTACCAAGCTTAAGAACGTGGTAAACGGCCGCGTGCTGGAGCGTACATTCCAGATTGGTTTCAAGTTGGAGGATGTCCGTGTGGAGCGTCGTCCCTACCAGTATCTGTACCAGGATGACATGGGTTACATTTTCATGAACCAGGAAAACTTTGAGCAGGTAACAATCATCAAGGACCTTATCAACGGAGTTGATTACCTTAAGGAAGGCGAGGTTGTTGACGTGGTTACAAACGCCAATACCGGTGAAATCCTTTTTGCAGACCTGCCTGTTAAGGTTGTACTTAAAGTTGTTTACACAGAACCCGGCCTTAAGGGTGATACGGCTACCAACGCCACCAAGCCCGCCAAGGTTGAGACCGGTTGCGAGGTTCGCGTTCCTCTGTTCATCAACGAGGGTGAACTCATTGAGGTTGATACCCGCGACGGATCATACCAGGGCCGCATAAAGGCATAATATATGAATGCATAAGCCGGACAAGCTGAATCTTAAGCAGTGGGCCTTAGAGGATCGCCCCCGTGAAAAGATGAAGCAAAAGGGCGCAAGCGCGCTTACAAACGCTGAGTTATTGGCGATTCTGATACACACTGGAAACACTGAAGATTCGGTGGTGGCTTTGACACAAAAAGTGATGGCTTCCTGCCGCAACAGTCTTTCCGAACTGGGAAAACTTAGCGTCGGGGAGCTATGCTCTTTCAAAGGGATAGGTGAGGCCAAGGCAATTACAATCCTGGCCGCATGTGAATTGGGCAGACGCCGTAAGGAGGAAGAACCTGAGCGTAAGCCTGTTATCAGGACATCGCGTGACATCTATGACTGGTTTTATCCGGTCTTGGCCGACAAGCAGATTGAGGAATGTCACGTATTGCTGCTCAATCAGGCCGGTAGGGTGGTTGACAGCATACTGGTCAGTCAGGGAGGACTGTCCAGTGCATCGGTCGATGTCCGCCTGATAGTTCGTGAAGCGATTTTACACAGAGCTACAGCAGTGGTTCTGTGCCATAATCACCCTTCGGGCAATCTTATACCCAGTCATCAGGATGACGGGTTGACAACGGCTGTCCGTCAGGCGTGCTACACGATGGATATATCGTTACTGGATCATGTGATATTCACTGATCGGGGCTATTACAGTTATGCCGACCATGGCCGGCTTTGATTTTGGAATGACGCAAAAGTTTGATATAGAAGAGAAAGTCGTGGAGGTACTCAAGACCGTTTATGATCCTGAGATACCGGTTGACATCTATAACCTGGGCCTTATATATAAGGTGGATGTTGATGACGATGCAAATGTTGCCATCGATATGACACTTACTGCTCCCGGCTGTTCTCTGGCGGATTTTATTGTTGAGGATGTACGCTTACGCGTTGAAGGCCTGGAATGCGTCAAGTCTGCTACGGTAAATCTTGTATTTGAACCGGAGTGGAACAAGGATATGATGACCGAGGAGGCCAAACTTGATTTAGGACTGGAATGAAAAACGTATACTTTATTTCGGATGCCCACCTGGGTTCATGGGCTATAGAGCACAGGCGCATGCAGGAGCGCAGGCTGGTGCGTTTCCTTGATGACATTAAGGATAAGGCTCAGGCTGTCTATATGCTTGGCGACATGTTTGACTATTGGTACGAGTACAAATATGTGGTGCCCAAAGGCTATACCCGTTTTCTGGGAAAGGTTTCTGAACTCACTGACAATGGGGTAGAGGTGCACTATTTTATAGGTAACCATGACATTTGGATGTACGGTTATCTGGAACGCGAATGCGGTGTGATACTCCATAAGGAGCCTGTAACGTTGGAGATTATGGGCAAGGAGTTCTTTCTGGCTCACGGCGACGGACTTGGCGATCCCAGCCGTTCGTTCCGTTTTATGCGTTGTATATTCCGCAACAGGCTGTGCCAGTTCCTGTTCTCGCTTTTGCCTACATGCTGGAGCATGCCTCTTGGCATGTCATGGGCTAAAAAGAGTATGGAAGACCATCGTCTTTCCGGAGTGGACAAATATTTGGGCGAAGATAATGAGTTTCAGGTTGTTTATGCCAAAGAATACCTTAAGTCACATCCAGACATAAACTACTTTATTTTTGGTCACCGGCATATTGAGCTGGACCTGATGCTTTCACATAGCAGCCGGTTGCTGATTATTGGTGATTGGATAAGTCAGTACACCTACGTGGTGTTTGACGGCAAGAGCCTGACTATGCATAACTACCTTGAAGGAGGAGACAACAAATAAGAAAAGCTGCCTTCGGGCAGCTTTCTTATTTGTTTACATTGGCTATTAGCTATTAGCTGTTGGCTTCCATCCGGAGCGTTACGGGCCAACAGCCACAAAATTACTCAACTAGTGATTTTGTGTCATTAGCAATCATCAGCTCCTCATCAGTAGGAAGTACCACAACCTTGACTTTTGAGTCCGGAGTGCTTATTATTCCGTCCTTGCCGAACATGATCTTTGCGTTCTGCTCCTTGTCAAGTTTTATGCCCAGGAACTCCATGTTCTCGCATACGGCCTCACGAACCTCATGACGGTTCTCGCCAACGCCGCCGGTAAATACAACTACGTCAACGCCTCCCATTGCGGCTGCAAATGCGCCTATGTATTTCTTTATGCGGTAAGCATACATCTTCTTGGCCAGTGCGGCACGCTCGTTGCCGGCCTCCATTGATGCTGTAACCTCACGCATATCGCTCGATGCGCCAGAGATACCCAGCAGACCTGACTTCTTGTTCAGAAGGTTTGACATGCCAGTGCTGTCCAGTCCCTCTTTCTCCATAAGGAAAGTAACTGCACCTGCATCAATGTCACCGCTGCGGGTACCCATCATTATGCCCTCCAGAGGAGTAAGGCCCATTGTGGTGTCAACGCTCTTGCCGTCCTTTACAGCGGTTATTGAACCGCCGTTTCCAATGTGGCAGGTTATTATCTTGGAGCCCTCAGGCTTAATTCCAAGGTATTTGCAAATCTCGCCCGATACAAAGCGGTGTGATGTTCCGTGGAATCCGTAACGGCGAACGCCATACTTCTGATACAGTTCGTAAGGAATTGCATACAGGTATGCGTAATCGGGCATGGTCTGATGGAATGCGGTGTCAAACACGCCTACCTGCGGAACATTGGGCAGGAGTTCGCTTACAGCGTTTACGCCTTTAAGGTTGGCGGGGTTGTGCAGGGGAGCCAGGTCGTTGCAGGCTGCGAATGCCTCAAGTACATCAGGGGTAAGAATAACGCTCTTGTTGAACTTCTCGCCTCCGTGTACCATGCGGTGACCTACGGCGTTGATTTCGCTGAGCGACTTGATAACACCGTACTGGCTGCCGGTAAGTATCTCAAATATGAACTTTACGCCTACGGTATGCTCGGGGATCTCTTTTTCAATAACTACCTTGTTGCCGTCCTTGTCGGTCAGCTTAAGGAAAGAGCCCTTCATGCCTATTTTCTCTATACCACCCTGTGCAATGACATCATTGCTGTCCATGTCAAACAGCTTGTACTTGATTGACGAGCTGCCGCAGTTAAGAACCAGAATCTTCATATTATTTGTTATGCTTTCTTGGCAGCCATGGCCTGGTTGGCGGTAACTGCTATCATTTTATATACATCGTCTACTGAGCAGCCGCGTGAAAGGTCGTTCACGGGACGTGCAATACCCTGAAGGATAGGTCCTATGGCCTGGGCGTTGCCTATGCGCTGAACCAGCTTGTAAGCAATGTTGCCTACCTCAAGGTTGGGGAATACAAGTACGTTGGCCTTACCTGCAATCTCTGATCCGGGAGCCTTGCTTGCTCCTACTGACGGTACTATTGCGGCATCGGCCTGGAGTTCACCGTCAATCTTGAGGTTGGGTGCCAGCTCCTTAGCCTTGGCAAGAGCAGTAGTTACCTTGTCAACAACCTCATGCTTGGCAGATCCCTTGGTTGAGAAGCTGAGCATTGCTACGCGGGGCTCTGCGAATCCTGCTACTGCAGTAGCGGTTCCGGCCGATGCCACGGCAATCTGAGCCAGCTGGTCTGCATCGGGCACCGGAGTTACGGCACAGTCAGCAAATACCATAATGCCGTTCTCACCGTACTGAGGTGTCTTGGTGAGCATGATGAATGCACCCGATACCACTGATATGCCGGGAGCGGTCTTTATTATCTGGAGTGCAGGGCGCAGAACGTTGCCTGTGGTGTTGCGTGCACCGGCCAGCTGGCCGTCGGCATCGCCGCTCTTTATGATGAGGCATCCCAGGTAGAGTGGGTCAAGCACCTTTTTCTGTGCCTCCTCAATGGTCATACCCTTGTTCTTGCGCAGTTCAAACAGCAGGTTTGCGTATTCATCTTTCTTGGGGTTATTGTCCGGGTCAATGATAGTGGCCTTTGCAATGTTCTTGAGGCCCCACTGTGCGGCAAGTCCCTCAATCTCCTGCTTGTTACCCAATATGATAAGGTCTGCCACACCGTCGGCCAGAACCTTGTCGGCTGCCTTGAGAGTGCGCTCTTCGGTACCCTCGGGCAACACAATGCGCTGCTTGTTCTCTTTGGCACGCGCAATAATCTGCTCCATTAATTCCATAGATATATTGTATTGAATTGTAAACTCCACTTAGCAAAAACACCGCAAAATTACACTTTTTCCCAAGAATTACTACCTTAATTAATAATAAATGATTCTTGGGATATTGGCTGTTGGCTATTAGCTGTTAGCTGTTAGCTATTAGCTGTTAGCTGTTAGCTGTTAGCTATTGGCTTTTGGCTCAAATGGTTTGCACCTGCGTAAATAACATGAATGTCTATCCGTACGCATGTATATACGTATTGGGGCGAAGCGAGTATGCGAGCGAGAGCGGCCGGGTAGGCCGCCCATTTGCGAAGCAAATTAAAAAAAGGTAGGAGGGGGCTTTAGCCCCCGGTCCCCGGTTCAATCCCGGGTCCCGCTACAACGAAAAAGAGAGGTCATTGACCTCTCTCGTTGTAGCGGGACCCGGGATTGAACCGGGGACCTCATGATTATGAATCATGCGCTCTAACCAGCTGAGCTATCCCGCCATCGCTTAATAAGCGGGTGCAAAGGTAATGCCGTTTTTTGATACATGCAACATTTTGACTGCATATTTTTGTTAGAAAAATAATCGTTTTTCATTTGGAAAATAGGCGATTTTAATATTTCTTTGCAATTAGAACCTCGGTGGAAATTGAATGTGATACCTGGTTTCCGCCGGCATTGAAAACCTATATGAGTACAGATAAATCAATCCCATCCAAGGCCAAGGTTGTTTTGGAATATGAATTAAGCACGCAGTCTATACCTATGATTTGGGAAGCGATAGCTACTGCTCCCGGATTGGCTTCGTGGTTTGCCGATGATGTGCAGCTTAAAGGCAAGAACTATCAGTTCCAATGGGGAAAACATGAATCGCGTGAGGCAGAACTTGTAAACTGCCGTCAGAATACTTATGTGCGTTTTCACTGGCTTGATGAAGAGCCGGGCACATTTTTTGAGATCAGGATTCTCAAGAATGACCTGACTTCAAATTACGCACTCGAAATTACTGATTTTGCCGATCCTGACGACGAGGAGGATGTCCGTAATCTTTGGGATACATCAATGGATGCCTTGCATCGCTGCGGTCTTTAAATACCTCAAAAAAATACAAACAGGCCAATAATCCAGCTTTTTTTCCTAACTTCGCGGGTTGGAATTAAAGGTACGTCCTGATGAGGCCCAAAAAACTGGATATATTCATATTAAAGAGCTTTTTGCTGCTGTTTGCGGCAACCTTCTTTATATGCCTGTTTGTGCTTCTCATGAACATTCTGTGGCGTTATGCCGAGGATATCATCGGTAAGGGTCTTGACCTGCCGTTCCTTTTAAGGTTTTTCTATGAGTTCAGCCTGACTCTGGTGCCCGAGGCACTGCCTCTGGCCGTACTTATGGCATCACTTATAACATTCGGCAACTTGGGTGAACGGCTGGAACTGCTGGCCATGAAGACATCGGGTATTCCCCTTTTAAGGATAATGCGTCCGCTTATCCTGTTCTCAATCTTTCTGGCGGGTGTATCTTTTTATTTCCAGAACATTACGGTTCCTCATGCTACCCAAAGGCTTTATTCCATTCTTTATACCATAGACTCCAAGAACCCCGAACTGGAGATACCTGAGGGCGTTTTCTGCAATAAGGTGGAGGGCTTTAACATGTATGTAAAGCATAAGGATTTCAATACCGGCCAGTTGTATGACGTTACCATTTACGACCATAGGGACGGTTATGAGAACCTTAGCGTGATAGTATCGGACTCCGCCTATCTGGAATCCACAGCCGATAAAAAGCATATGTATCTGCATCTGTTCAGCGGAGAACAGTTCTGCCAGGAAAAGGATCTGGACCGTAAGGGCAAGCCGTACCGTCGTGAATCTTTCAGGGAAAAACATATCCTTCTTGATTTTGATTCCGAGATGAAAAGTGCTCCCGAAGGTTTTATGACCAATTCGGCAGGAAGCAAGAATATGGTGGATATACGCCATTCAATAGATTCCATATCGCGTAAACAGGACAGTCTGGGCTTGGGTAACATGAGTGAATACAGGCATGCCGCCTTGTCAACTTACCGTTTGCAAAAGGCCGATTCGGCCGCATACAATGCTCTGGGTGTAACCAGGATCAATGTGGACAGTATGTTTACTGTGGCTAGCCGTAGCCGCCAGATTGAGGTCCAAAGCACTATGCGTTCGCTTATGCAGTCTCAGGCCAATGACCTGGCTATTAAGGGCTCCAGCATGTTTTACGGCGACAGGCAAATCAGGCTGCATTGGATTGAGTGGATGAAAAAGATAACCAACGCGCTATCTATCCTTATTTTCTTCTTTATAGGTGCTCCGTTGGGCGCTATCATCAGGAAAGGAGGCTTGGGTGTCCCGGTAATCATTTCGGTACTTACATTCATCCTATTCTACATTACCAATGTATCGGGTAACAAGATGTTCCGTGAAGGCGAATGGAGTATAGTGGGCTGTTGGTTCAGCTCCATAGTGCTGGCTCCGTTAAGCATATTCTTTACAGTCAAGGCTAACGGCGATTCCACCTTGTTCCAGTTTGATGTGGTGACTGAGTTCTTCCGCCATTGGTTTGGAACAAAAGTGAGTCGCAATGTTGTACGCAAGGATGTGGTGATAGAGGATCCTGATTACGAGAAATGTTCAGGTTTGCTGACTGTAGTAAAAGAAAAAAGCAGGTTGCTGGGCAATTCCCAGTTGCTCAAGGGTATTCCAAACTATTGGGGTCTGTTTTTTGATACTATTGATTCCCGCGATTTAAGGGACTTTAATGTTCAATTGGAGGATCTTGTATCGGAACTTGGCAACAGCCGTGACAGGATTGAACTTGATTTTGTCAACTCTTTCCCAATAGTTCCGGTTTATGGCGTGGAGCCTCCGTTCGAAAAGAAATGGGTGAACAGGATGCTAGGTGTGCTCTTTCCGTTAGGACTGCTGTTTGAGTTAAGGGCATGGCTGTTTTCAAGAAAGATAAAAAGGCAGATGGGTAAAATTGAGCAGGTAGCTGTTCAGTTTGCCGATTATATAGAGAACAATAAACATCAATAATAATGGCACAGATTTCAGATCGAGTCAACAGACTCGCAGCATCGGCAACTTTTGCCATGATGCAAAAGAGTAACGAACTTTCGGCACAGGGTGTCGATGTAGTAAACATGAGTGTAGGTGAGCCTGACTTTAATACTCCCGATTACGTTAAGGAGGCTGCAGTTGAGGCTGTTGAACAGAACTACTCCAAGTATTCTCCCGTTCCGGGTTATATGTGGCTGCGCAAGGCTTGTGCAGATAAACTTAAGCGCGAGAACAACCTTGATTACACTCCTACCGAGATTGTGGTATCGACCGGCGCAAAGCAGTCGCTCTGCAATGTTATTATGGCTATCATCAATCCCGGTGACGAGGTTCTTTTGCCTTCACCTTGCTGGGTAAGTTATCCCGAAATGGTTAAGCTTGCCGGTGGTGTTCCCGTAGTAATCAAGGCTGGCATTGAACAGGATTTCAAGGTTACCGCCGCTCAGATTGAGGCTGCAATCACTCCCAAGACAAAGGCAATGATGATTTGCTCCCCTTCAAATCCTACAGGTTCCGTTTACAGCAAGGAAGAGCTTGAGTCTATAGGTAAGGTGCTGGCCAAGTATCCCGATGTATTTGTGGTATCGGATGAGATTTACGAGCACATAAACTTTATTGGCGGTCATCAGAGTCTTGCCCAGTTTGTTGACAAGGACCGTATAGCTGTCATTAACGGTGTTTCAAAGGCATATGCAATGACTGGCTGGCGTATAGGCTTTATGGCCGGTCCGGAGTGGCTTGTAAAGGCTTGCGGTAAACTGCAGGGCCAGTATACCAGCGGAACATGCTCGGTTGCACAGAAGGCTGCTCAGGTGGCTTTTGACGGTCCTCAGGAGAGTGTGGAGAAAATGCGTCAGGTATTCCAGAAGCGTAGGGACCTGATTGTATCTCTGGCCAAGGAGATTCCCGGCTTTGAGGTCAACAATCCTCAAGGTGCATTCTACCTGTTCCCCAAGTGCGATTCATACTTTGGCAAGCGTTATGGCGACAAGGTCATTAACAGTGCCGAGGATCTGGCAATGTATCTGCTCGAAGTTGGTCATGTGGCAGCTGTGGGCGGAACTGCATTCGGTTCACCCGAGTGCATCCGTTTTAGCTACGCTACCAGCGAAGAGAAGATTGTTGAGGCTTTCCGTCGTGTAAAAGAGGCTCTTGCCAACTTAAAATGACACGACAGTGACATAAAAAAGCAGGGGTTCCGGTTTGGAACCCCTGCTTTTTTTGTCCTCTGAGAATTATTCTCCCGGGTGGATAGCCTCTGAAGGGCAGACACCGGCGCAAGTGCCGCAGTCTACGCACAGATCAGGGTTGATTGAATACTTATCGCCCTCTGAGATAGCCTCTGACGGGCACTCATCGATGCAAGTTCCGCAAGCGATGCAGTCGTCACCAATTACGTATGCCATAGTTGTTTTAGTTTATTTGGTTTGTTTGGTGCAAAAATACTCACTTTTGGGTACTCTACCAAATGGCTTTGGATTTTTTACAATAACTCAGTGTTTTTATCGTTTTAATTGGGATGAAAAATAACCGCAGTACAGTTTTAAGGCTGCTCATATGTATTCTAATCCTGCTTACACCTGTTACCGGTGCCGGCAGGCTCTTTGCGCAGGAACGTAAGATCCAGAACCGCCCTTATCTTGATGACAGGGTGTGGCACTATGGTTTTCTGGTTGGAGTTCATGTGCAGGACCTGGCTATCATGAACAATGGTTTGGCTTATGTTAACCAGGAGGGAGGCCTGGAATACTGGTATGCCGATGTCCCGGAATATACGCCCGGATTCAGTGTTGGAATACTTGGAGAACTGAAAGCTAACGAATGGCTGTCGGTAAGATTGGTCCCTACAATGCACTTTGGTGACAAAAAGGTTGTTTTCAAGGAACAGCGCTCAGGCAAGGTTACCGAGCAATATCTAAAGTCAACCCTGTTTTCCATTCCACTGGATTTAAAGATAAGTGCGCTTCGGTTCAACAATTACCGTCCGTATGTGGTGGCAGGTGCTGCGCCAACCTTTGACCTTACCGTAAAGAAGGGCAAGGAACTGTTGGTAAAGCCTGCAGACCTTATGTTGGAGATAGGAATGGGACTGGACCTGTATTATCCTTTCTTTAAGATGATTCCGGAACTAAAGTTCTGTTTTGGCTTAAGGGACCTGTTTCAGCAGGACAGATCCGATTTAAAGGATCCTTCGCTGCTCAAGTATACAAATTCAGTCAGTGGTGTTCGCAGTAGGATGATTACTCTGACACTTTACTTTGAGTAACTGCTTTTTTATCCCGAATATTTTTGCTCTGAAAGAAAAAGGTACTATCTTTGCGCCGCTTTATGCGATCGCTGTCAAGGAAGAGTAACTTGGTATGTCGCTTAGGGTTCAAAGGAAAACTACAATTTTTGTAAAGATGGATTTAATCAAAATTGCAGAAGAGGCTTTTGCTACAGGCAATGAGGGTAAGTTCCCCGCATTCAAATCAGGTGACACAGTAACTGTAGCTTATCGTATTATTGAAGGTAACAAGGAGCGTATCCAGCTGTATCGTGGCGTGGTTATCAAGATTAGCGGTCATGGTTACAACCGTCGTTTCACTGTCCGCAAGATGTCAGGTACCGTTGGTGTGGAGCGTATCTTCCCCATCAGCTCACCCGCCATTGACAGCATTGAGGTCAATAAGATTGGTAAGGTTCGTCGCGCTAAACTTTACTACCTGCGCAATCTTACCGGTAAAAAGGCCCGTATCCGCGAAAAGAGAGCTAACGCTTGATTCAAGGATTCATAGCCAGCATAGCGGCAGCCATAAGGTTGCCGCTTTTTTTTGTGTTATGTGGGGATTGTCTTATCTTTGAATCCTGTATTGTTTAGATAACTATGAATATTCTGGTTACGGGAGCCAACGGACAGTTGGGTAATGAAATGAGAAACCTGGCCTCAAGGTCCGGAAACAATTTTGTTTTTTCGGATATTACTGAACCTGAGGGGCTTAAGACTCTTATTCTTGACATTACGGATCAGCAAAAGGTAATTGATACGGTCAAAAGCCTGAATATTGGCTGCATTGTGAACTGTGCCGCCTATACCAATGTGGACAAGGCGGAAGACCAGGAGGATATTGCATATAAGCTGAATGCCGTGGCAGCCGGCAATCTGGCTCAGGCGGCAGCATTGACAGGTGCGCTTCTTATTCATATCTCAACTGACTACGTTTTTGGAGGTGATGCCTGTGTGCCGTATCGTGAAACCGACAAAACCAATCCTACCGGCGCATACGGACGTACAAAACTGGCAGGCGAGAAGGCTGTTCAGGAGAGTGGCTGTGAGTATATAATCTTGCGTACAGCCTGGCTTTACAGTCCTTATGGAAACAATTTTGTAAAGACTATGCTCAGACTGACCGCCGAGCGTGATTCGCTAAATGTGGTTTTTGACCAGGTAGGTACGCCAACCTGTGCCGCCGATCTGGCATACGCTATATTTGATATAATTGAGAATGGTAAGGCTAAGGGACGCAATGGAATATACCATTTCAGCAATGAGGGTGTATGCAGTTGGTATGATTTTGCCAAAACCATAGCACAGATGGGAGAAAACAGGACATGCAGGATTCTTCCGTGCCATTCTGACGAGTTTCCCAGTAAAGTAAAGCGTCCGTCATATTCGGTCCTTGACAAAACCAAATACAAGACGGTTTTTGACATGGAGGTGCCGTATTGGACGGATAGCCTTAAGAAATGCATTGATACAATCAAATCACGTGATTAAGTTATTCCGCCTGACAGGATTCGCAAAATGGCTGTTGCTGTTTTTTCCCTACGGGTTGCTCGCGCAGGGAAACGACACGTTCCTGACGTGCATGTTTGAATCCGTGGGCGCATACGGCCAAGGTGACAATGCTCCGTTCTGGCATACATCCAACCGTCAAGGGTTGTCATCGGTAAATACGGAGTGGGCGTTAATGCACATGGGCGCCGTTGGAGGTATGCCTGTATGCAAAGGATTAAGCTTGGATTACGGTGTGGATCTGGGGCTGGCTGCGGGAATGCGGTCAAACCTGTTTGTGCATCAGCTTTATGCCGATCTTGATTATAAATGGCTGGGGCTGGAGATGGGAATGAAGGAGCGCTGGGGAGAACTTAAGAACCGTTCTCTTAGCACCGGCGGCCTTACATGGTCCGGTAACAGCCAGCCTATTCCTCAAATCAGGGCGGGAATACCGGAATTTGTTCGTATCCCTATTCTTGGCGGCTGGTTCTCCTTAAAAGGCCATGTGGCTTACGGCCGTTTTACCGATGACAAGTGGCGAAAGGAGAGGGCAGAGAACGGTCCTTTTAAAGACCGGTATACCGACGGATTGCTGTTCCATAGCAAAGACCTGTTTATTAGAGTAGGAAATGCAGACCGGTTCCCGCTACAAGTTACGTTAGGACTTGAAATGTACTCTGTTTTTGGCGGCACTCTTCATAACAGACCGCTTGAGGGTACCGAAATCCTGCAGGAGTATAAAATGCCTACCGATGCCAATGCATACCTGTCGGCTTTGATGCCGTTCAACAAGGTGGGAGAACAAGGCAAAGAGAATGGAGACATTTTGGGAAGCTGGCATTTGTCAGTTGATTACACTGGCAAAGATTGGGGTGCCCGATTCTATTATGAACATTTCTTTGAGGATCATTCCAGTTTGATAGGTGTTGAATACAAGAATGACCTGGAAGGAAAAAAGAGTTTTGTTTCATATGGTTTTAAACACAACTGGTTGGACGGATTGTTCGGGATAGAGGTAAACTTGCCGGACAGGTTACCGGTCAGGTGTGTGGTCTTTGAGATCCTTAATACCCGCGGGCAGTGCGGCCCTGTATACAAGGCTACCATGTTTCCTGTCTTGGAGGGCGTTGACGGCAGGGATGGAATGTATACGCACGAGGTGTATGATTCCTACAGTATGGCCGGAAATGCCATTGGAAGTCCTATCCTTATTTCGCCTGTGTACAACAAAGACTGCAACCAGCGTTTCAGGAGTAACAGGGTGCTTATGTATCATCTGGGCGTTGACGGCCAGATTGGCAAACGATGGGATTACAGGGCGTTGTTTACTACAACAGCCCATTGGGGTACGTACGAAGATCCTTTTAACGAGAAGCAAAGGGTAACCTCCTGCCTGTTTGAAGGATTCTGCAGGTTGGGTGACGCTGATGGCTGGAAAGTGGGCCTGTCATTGGGATTTGACATTAATGACGGCGATCTTACAGGTAACAATACCGGATTGTTGTTGACAGTATCAAGATTGTGGAGAGTGCTATGAAAAAAGCGGTAAAGAATATCCTGTGGGTACTGTTGACAGTAACATTGCTTTCTTGTGAAAGCATGTTCCATAATGACAAGCTGGATTACATGTGGCGTCTGGATAGCGTTGAATATGCCGATGATCTGGATTTATACGGCAAAGCCGGCACCACGGAATCAAAAAAAGATATATGGTTCAGTTTTGAGAGGGACCTGGTTGAGGTTGAAAACAAATTCCAGGGATTTATAGCTATAGGTATCCTGACCGATAACGGCAAGACGCTTGTGTTTGATTTTTCAATGTATGATGAAACCGATTGGCCTGGCACTTTGCTTAACCTGAACAGGATGGGTATAGATTCCAAAGTGTCCACCTTTACCGTTACGGAACTTAACGGCAGCAATATGGTTCTGACCGGCAGTAAGACGGTGCTCAGTTTTACCCGATGGTGACGGACTGATTTCTTAGAGTTGTACCGAACCGTCAAGCAGGTGGATGGTACGGTCGGTCATGGTTGCCAGGGACTCGTCGTGAGTCACTATGACAAAAGTCTGTCCCAGTCTGTCTCTCAAATCAAAGAATAGCTTGTGCAGTTCCTCCTTGTTCTTTGTGTCCAGACTGCCCGATGGCTCATCGGCCAGTATTACATCGGGCTGGTTGGCAAGGGCGCGGGCCACAGCTATGCGTTGTTTTTCGCCGCCAGAAAGCTCTGACGGTTTGTGGTCGGCTCGGTCTTCAAGGCCAAGCATCCGGAGCAGTTCTTTTGCCTTTAATGTGGCTTGTTTCATTCCAACGCCGGCAATCAGCATGGGGATGGTGATATTCTCAATGGCCGTGAATTCAGGCAGCAGCTGGTGAAACTGGAATACAAATCCTATGTGCTTGTTTCGGAATGCGGACAGCTCCTTTTCGTCAAGTGACGTAATGTCACGCCCGTTGTAAAGGACATGGCCGCTGTCAGGTTTGTCAAGCGAACCCATTATCTGGAGCAAAGTGGTCTTGCCGGCTCCGCTTGGGCCGGTTATGCTTACTATCTCACCTTTCTCCACCTTAAGGCTTATGCCTTTAAGTACCTGCAGTGAACCAAAGCTGCGCGTTATGTTTTCCAGTTCTATCATTTATCCCTATTGAATGGATTATGATGCAAAAGTATGCGCTTTTGGTTGAATTTGCCCTATTGTTATTAGATTTTATGCTTAATAAGATGTCTATTTTGTAGGGAAACACTAATTTTGCGCCCGATTTATTAAAACATTAACAGATAATCATATGCGAGTAGCAATTGTTGGAGCCAGCGGAGCAGTGGGACAGGAGTTCCTGCGTGTGCTGGAAGAGCGTAAATTCCCGCTCGATGAGTTGGTTTTGTTCGGGTCATCCCGTAGTGCCGGATCCTATTACACCTATGGCGGTAAGAAGATTCAGGTCAAGTTACTTCAGCATAACGATGATTTTAAAGGTATTGATATAGCATTCGTATCAGCTGGCGGCGGCACATCCGAGGAGTTTGCCGAGACCATTACCAAGTACGGTGCAATCATGATAGACAACTCCAGCGCTTTCCGTATGGATCCGCAGGTGCCTCTGGTTGTTCCTGAGGTTAACCCCGAGGATGCACTGGTTCGTCCAAAAGGCATCATTGCCAATCCTAACTGCTCTACAATCATGATGATTGTGGCTCTTAAGGTGCTCAATGACCTTTCGCCTGTAAAGAACGTTCAGGTGTCAACATATCAGGCTGCCAGCGGTGCCGGTGCAGCTGCAATGGCTGAGCTTGAGCAGCAGTACCGTCAGGCTCTTGCCGGTGAGGAGGTAACAGTAAACAAGTTTGCCTATCAGCTGGCATTCAACCTTATTCCTCACATTGACGTGTTCAAGGAGAGCGGTTATACCAAGGAGGAGGAAAAGATGTTCTATGAGACCCGCAAGATGTTCCACAATGACATAAAGTGCAGTGCAACATGCGTTCGCGTTCCTGCTCTTCGTTGCCACTCCGAGGCTATATGGGCCGAGACAGAGCAGCCCGTGTCGGTTGAGGCTTTCCGTGAGGCAGTAAAGAACGGTGAGGGTCTGGTACTGATGGACGATCCTTCAAAGAAGGAGTATCCCATGCCTCTGTTCCTGGCCGGTACCGATCCCGTTTATGTGGGTCGTATCCGCAAGGACATTGCCAATCCTAACGTAATGTGTTTCTGGATTGTAGGTGACCAGATCCGAAAGGGTGCCGCACTGAACGCCGTTCAGATTGCTGAGTATCTGATTAAGCAGGGCGTTGTGAAATAACTTTGGCGTTGGCTTTGGCGTTGGCTTTGGCTTTGGCTGGATGACGCGAGCGTAATAATAAAGAGAATGACGGAGTTGATCCGCCATTCTCTTTTTGTTTACATTCGGTTCGTAGAACCGCTAAAAGGCCAACGCCAATGCCAAGGCCAACGTCAAGATGAAAAAGTGACCAAGTCACTTTTTCATCTTACCACGCCATAGCGCGCTCATCTCCTCCAGAGTCTTACCCTTGGTTTCGGGTACCATCTTAAGTACAAAGATTGCCGACAGGATTGAGAATCCGGCGTAAATCAGATATGTGCCGCCTATGCTCCATTCGCAGAGTGACGGGAATGTAGATGATATCACATAGTTTGAAATCCACTGTGCAGCAACTGCTATTGCAACTGCATTGCCTCGGATAGTGTTGGGGAATATCTCGGATATGAGAACCCAGCATATCGGGCCCCAGGACATCATGAACGAAGCGGTGTAGATTATTATGAATACCAGGGCTCCAACTCCGATTACCTCGCAGAATGAGAGGATGCTCAGGGCAATCATGCCTACAGCCATTCCAATTGAACCTACAATGAGCAGAGGTCTGCGTCCCCACTTGTCGACAGTCAGGATGGCTACTACGGTAAACAGGATGTTCACAACGCCCATTACCACGGTCTGTATCATGGCAGCATCGCCGCTTGAACCCATGTTCTGGAAAATACGCGGTGCGTAATAGAGAACCACGTTAATGCCTACTGCCTGCTGGAAGAATGACAGCAGTACGCCTACTATTATTACAAGAACGCCGTATGAGAACAGGCTCTCTTTCTTTTCAACCAGAGTCTCCTTGATTTCCTGAAGTATCTCCTGTGCGCGGCTTTCACCGTTAATCTTGGTAAGGACAGCCATAGCCTTCTGGGTGTTTCCTCTCATTACCAGGTAACGCGGAGTCTTGGGAACCAGGAGGAGCAGCAGGCCGAATGTGCCGGCCGGGAATGCCTCGCTGACAAACATCTTACGCCAACCAATGTTGATCATAGCAGCCTGTATAAGCTCGGGGGTATCGGCCAGTCCGCTGCGGATAAGGGTGTTGATGGCATAAACTACCAACTGACCGAAAATGATGGCAAACTGGTTGCATGATACCAGTGTTCCGCGTATCTGCGCGGGCGCAACCTCTGCTATATACATGGGGCAGATTGCCGATGCCATACCTACGCCAACGCCACCAAGGATTCTATACAGGATGAATGCCCACATGAGTCCTTTGGTTGCTTCGCCCGGCTGATAAAAGTAAAAGTTGGGGCGGAACAGGAACTCCGGCATATAGCTGCCCAGAGCGGACAGGAAAAAGAAAACCGATGCCAGGATAAGTGCGTTCCTTCGGCCAAGACGGGTGGCCATGATTCCTGAAATAAGACCGCCAATGATACATCCTATGAGTGCCGATGACACTACGAATCCGTGTAAACTGGTGGTGTAATAGTCTCCAAGTCCGCTTGCAAAGAACTGTTGTAAGGCTTGTTCGGCTCCTGAAATGACAGCGGTGTCATATCCGAACAACAATCCGCCGATAACTGCTACTGCGCAGATACCGTAAAGGTAGGCTTTGCTGCCTGTCTCTTTGTAATTGCTCATAAAATTGATTTTCAGTATTTTAATTAAAGGTTAGCCAGCTAAGGATAATTTACGCTCAGGTTGAGCGAAGGCAAATATAATAAAATCCCTTACGCTATGGAAATAATGAAAGCCTCTTTTTGGTCCTTTTGGTTGCATTGGTATTTTGCGAGTTTATAAATGTAATAAAAAATTACCATATGCAAGCTTTCGGTGACGGGCGCCTATAAAAAACATGCCGTCAGGATTTGTAATATTGACACTAATCAGCTAATTTAGCGCAGAAATGAAAAAATCTTTGAACAATATGGAACAGAAAGGAAACGGACAACAGCAATTACAGATAGAGCTTAAGGAGGAGACAGCGCAGGGCGTTTATTCAAACCTGGCCATGATTACTCATTCCTCATCGGAGTTTGTAATGGATTTTATAAGCATTCTTCCCGGTATGGCAAAAGCTCAGGTCAAGTCCAGGGTAATTATGTCGCCGGAGCATGCCAAAAGGCTTTTGATGGCACTCCAGGATAATGTGGCCAAATATGAGAATTCGTTTGGAACCATTGAGATGAAAGCCCAGAAAGGAACCTACATGCCGCCTATTTCGGATTTCCACGGCGAAGCCTGATTTTTTGAGCTCTTTTTATTGAAATGGCGGGTCCTTTTTGGGGGATCCGCCTTGTTTTTTGCCCTTTTTTGATGCAAAAAGTATAAAAACTGCCTGGTTTTGCTTGTATTATAAAATATTAGCCGTATCTTTGCACGCCAAAAATTTTGGAAATACTATTTAATATATAATATAAAAACAAACAAACATGCCAACAATTCAGCAGTTAGTACGCAAAGGACGTCAGGTTCTGGAGGACAAGAGTAAGTCACCGGCCCTGGATTCCTGCCCTCAGAGAAGAGGCGTTTGCGTGAGAGTTTACACAACGACACCTAAAAAGCCTAACTCAGCCATGAGAAAGGTTGCACGTGTCCGTCTTACAAACCAGAAGGAGGTTAACTCCTACATCCCGGGTGAGGGTCACAACCTGCAGGAGCACTCAATCGTGCTTGTACGCGGTGGTCGTGTAAAGGACCTTCCGGGTGTACGTTACCACATCATCCGCGGTACTCTTGATACCGCAGGCGTTAACGGTCGTCTCCAGAGACGTTCCAAGTATGGTGCTAAACGTCCTAAAGCAGCTAAAAAGTAATCATTAACAGTTTTGGTCAGTAGATTGAGGTTGAGTAAATGTCCAAGCGTGGACGTTGAAGAATCAAAAACGACAACCCGAACAAAACAAAAGATTTAAAATGAGAAAAGCAAAACCCAGAAAGCACGTCATCCTTCCGGATCCCGTATTCGGCGACGTTGCAGTGACCAAGTTCGTGAACCATCTGATGTATGATGGCAAGAAGAACACATCTTTCGAGATTTTCTACGAGAGTCTGGACAAGGTAAAGGCTAAGATGCCCAATGAGGAGATGTCGGCCCTTGAGATTTGGAAGAAGGCTCTTGATAACGTTACACCTCAGGTAGAGGTTAAGTCCCGCCGTATTGGTGGTGCTACTTTCCAGGTTCCTACTGAGATCCGCGCAGACCGTAAGGAGTCTATCTCAATGAAGAACCTTATTTCTTTTGCCCGCAAGCGTGGTGGCAAGTCCATGTCTGACAAGCTTTCAGCTGAGATAGTTGACGCTTTCAACAGCACCGGCGGCGCATTCAAGCGTAAAGAGGATATGCATCGTATGGCCGAGGCCAACAGAGCTTTTGCACACTTCAGATTCTAATTAATACTGCATGGCAGATCAGGATTTACATCTAACGAGAAACATCGGCATCATGGCTCATATTGATGCCGGTAAGACTACGACTTCAGAGCGTATTCTTTACTATACAGGTTTAACACATAAAATAGGTGAGGTACACGACGGCTCCGCTACCATGGACTGGATGGTTCAGGAGCAGGAGCGCGGTATAACTATTACCTCAGCTGCCGTTACCACTCACTGGAAGTGGCAGGAAAACACATATAAGATCAACCTTATTGACACTCCGGGTCACGTTGACTTTACTGCCGAGGTGGAGCGTTCGCTCCGCGTTCTTGACGGTGCTGTTGCAGTGTTCTGCGCAGTAGGTGGCGTTCAGCCCCAGTCCGAGACCGTATGGCATCAGGCCAGCAAGTACGGTGTACCCCGTCTGGGTTACGTCAACAAGATGGACCGTTCAGGTGCTGATTTCTTTGGAGTAATCACCCAGATGAAGGAGATCCTCAAGGCAAACGCTTGCCCCATAGAAATTCCTATCGGTCAGGAGGAGTCATTCAAGGGTGTTATAGACCTTATTAAAATGAAAGCCATCTACTGGCGTGACGAGTCACTTGGTGCAGAATATACCGTTGAGGATATTCCTGCCGATCAGGTTGAGGAGGCCCAGCAGTGGCGTGACAACCTTCTGGAGAAGGCTGCCGATTTTGATGACGAGATGATGGAAAAGTATCTTGAGGATCCTTCGACCATAACTGAGGCTGAGATTCTCAAGGCTGTCCGTAAGGGTTGCATCAGCCAGAAGCTTGTTCCCGTTGTATGCGGTACATCTTTCCGCAACAAGGGTGTTCAGCCTCTGCTTGACTATGTATGCGCATTCCTGCCTTCACCTATCGATTGCGGTGGTGTTGACGGATTCCTGCCCGGTTCGGAGGATGAGACCACTCACCGTGATCCCCGTTCTGACGAAAAGACAGCAGCTCTTGCATTCAAGATTGCAGTTGACCCCTATGTTGGCCGTCTTATCTTCTTCCGCGTATATTCAGGTAAGGTAACAGCAGGAAGCTACATCTTCAATACCCGTTCGGGCAAGAAGGAGCGTGTTAGCCGTCTGTTCCAGATGTACTCCAAGAAGCAGATTCAGGTTGATGAGGTTGCAGCAGGTGATATAGGTGCAGTTGTAGCCCTTAAGGATATCCGTACCGGTGATACCCTTTGCGATGAGGATGCACCGTTGGTATTGGAGAGCATGGACTTCCCGGATCCCGTTATCAGCATAGCTGTTGAGCCCAAGACCGAGAAGGATATGAGCAAGCTCTCTGACGGTCTTGCACGTCTGGCAGAGGAGGATCCCACATTCACCGTTAAGGTTGATGAGGATTCAGGTCAGACCCTGATCTCAGGTATGGGTGAGCTCCACCTTGATATTATTATTGACCGTCTTAAGCGTGAGTTTGGCGTAGAGTGCAACCAGGGTCGTCCCCAGGTTAGCTACAAGGAGTCAATCTCACAGACTGTACAAATCCGTGAGGAGTACAAGAAACAGACTGGTGGTAAGGGTCACTACGCTTGCATCGTTGTTGAAATCGGACCTGCTGATCCTGACTGGAAGGGCGGTCTCCAGTTCATCGATGCCACCAAGGGTGAGGCTCTGCCTAAGACCTACCTGCCTGCTATCGAGAAGGGCTTTACCAACGCTATGAAGAACGGTGTACTGATGGGCGCTCCCATGGAGTCACTCAAGGTTACTGTTCTGGATGGTAAGTATCACCCGGTTGATTCCGATGCCCTCTCATTCGAGGTTTGCGCAACCAACGCCTTCCGTAACGCTTGCGTCAAGGCCGCTCCCGGTCTGACCGAGCCTATCATGGCACTTGAGGTTGTAACTCCCGAGGAGAGCATGGGTAGCGTTATAGGTGACCTTAACAAGCGTCGTGGCCAGGTTGAGGGTATGGAGACAAACCACTCTGGCGCCAAGGTTGTAAAGGCTCATGTACCTCTGGCTGAGATGTTCGGTTACGTAACAGCTCTGCGTACAATCACTTCAGGTCGTGCTACTTCTTCAATGTCTTACGAGCGTCATGCCGAGGTTTCCAAGGCTCTTGCCCGTCAGGTTGTTGAGGAGAACGGAGGTAACGTTTCACTGCTTTAATATAATAAGGTATAAGAGAGAACGCGGCTTTTGATAGCAAATGACTCTTATCGGGAGCCGCAAAAAATGAATAATAACAATTAATACTTAAACAATGAGTCAGAAAATCAGAATCAAACTTAAGTCTTACGACCACAACGTGGTTGACAAGTCTGCTGAGAAGATTGTAAAGACAGTTAAGGCTACCGGTGCTGTAGTAAGCGGTCCTATTCCACTTCCCACACACAAGCGTATCTTTACCGTTAACCGTTCAACATTCGTAAACAAAAAGTCACGCGAGCAGTTCCAGCTCTCTTCTTACAAGAGACTGATTGACATTTACAGCTCAACTGCAAAGACTGTTGACGCACTGATGAAGCTTGAACTTCCCAGCGGTGTAGAGGTTGAGATCAAGGTTTGATGAGTTTAGTTTGAATCAATTTATTACAGTAACTTAATTTTATTTGAAATGCCAGGATTATTAGGAAAAAAGATCGGTATGACATCGGTCTTCGGTGCTGATGGAAAGAATGTTCCATGCACCGTTATCGAAGTTGGTCCTT
>CACWIN010000033.1 GCA_902760965.1 uncultured Bacteroidales bacterium
TCGGAAAATCCGACAGGTTCGGCAAGAAGGTAAACGTACTGTTAACCGTGAGATTACTATGTTTAATCTCGATATGATCATTTCGGTTGGATATAAAGTGAAAATATAGTAATCGTTTGGATTATTATGAAATATTGGTAACTTTGCGTTGTAATAGTTTCGATTATGAAAACAACATCTGTAGCACTAGGTCCCCATTTTGAGGAATTTATACAGGCCAGCATCCTGAGTGGCCGATATAACAACGCCAGTGAAGTGGTGCGTACCGGCTTGCGCCTGTTGGAAGATCAGGAACAGAGAATGGCCGCACTGCGTACAGCCATTCAAGAAGGTTTGACTAGTGGCTGTGTAGAGGATTTTGATTCAAAGGCTTACCTTCAGGAAATGAAAGCACGTAAACATGGCAAAATATGACATATCAAGACAGGCCTTAGAAGACCTGTACAAAATCTGGGAATACACCGTTGATACCTGGTCCGAAACACAAGCCGACAAGTACTATGAACTTCTTGAGGATGCCTTAAACATAATCGGTACTGATCCACAGAAAATCGGGAAGCCATACGATGAAATCATGATCGGCCTTAAAGGCTATCACGTCAAAAAGCATATGGTGTTCTATATCATTCAGGAGAATGGACGCGCATTCATTGCACGTATCCTCCATGAGAAGATGGACTATAAGCGCCACTTCTAATTAATCAAAAACCTAAAGCGTTATTCCTGGAACGAGTAACCGAATCCAGCCCGGGTTGTCAGATAATCGGCGTAGGGCTCAATTTTCTTGCGGATGCGGGTTATGTTTACATCAACCGTGCGTGTAGTTACTATAACATCATCTGGCCAGATTGCCTGGAGCAGCTCTTCACGTGAATATACTACACCTCGGTTCATCATGAACATCTTGAGCAGCTCATACTCTGTCTTGGTGAATGATACAGGGCTTCCATCTACAGTTACTGTCTTGCTGTCAGTATCAATCAGTATGCCTTTGAACCTGATTCCAGTGCGTGTTGCACGTAATCGAGACTCTACTACGTTAATGATATAGTCTCCATTCTTTTCACATTCGCTTATAAGATCTGAGAATACCGTGCCGCTGTCATAGTCATACACGTGCTGGTCCAAATTACTTATATTCCACTGTTTAAGTCGGTTGCGGCAGGCGTTGATGCTGTTCTCTATCTCTTCCGATAGGGTTATGTCATACTCCTCACGGCGTCCAGCCAGCAACTCGTTCATACGGGTTAAAGCTTTATCTATAAGGCCAAACATCTGCTGTACGCCCTGTTCCTGCTCATCATTGAACGTAATCTTGTTCTCCTGCTTACGGCGCATGATACGTGCCATACCAAAGCAGCTATCGCCAATGGACTCCAGTTCACCTATCTGGCGCAGCATGGCGCGTATCTTCTCCTTGGTTTCATCCGATAGATGGGCATCACCTACATCACCCAGATACTTGCCAATCTCCTGTTCCATACGATCACTGCCGTCCTCTGTCTTCTCTATGCGCTCAAATAGTTTCTTGAATGCCTGCTCATCGGTAGTGGCATATAGTTCCTTTACAAGCTGGAACATGTGCAGCATCTTCTCGCCGAATATCACAATCTCCTTCTGGGCCTGCAGAACCGATATTTCAGGAGTCTTCATGATACCGCCGCGTATGAACTGCAGACGGAACTCATCCTCTTCATCACTTTTGCGGGGTTTGATGATTTTGCATACCAGCTTTTCCAGTTGTGGAATGAAACCTATCAGAAGGGAGGTGTTTATCACGTTGAATGCGGTATGGAAGGTTGCCAAAGCAAATGTCAGGCGGGCGGGATCAATGGTATCGGCCGTAACATCAATGCCTACTACGCGGCATACGGTACGTACAAACGGGAAGAATATGATTAGCACCCAGATAACGCCGAACACGTTGAACAACAGGTGCGCCATAGCTGCGCGACGGGCCTGAGTGTTGGCCGATAAGGCTGCCAGGTTTGCAGTAAGCGTGGTGCCTATGTTCTCACCCATAACCAGCGCAATGCCTTGGAATATGGATATCGCTCCGGTAGAGCAGAGAACCATTGTAATAGCCATCAGAGCAGCCGATGACTGAGCTATACATGTCAGTATGGCGCCTATAAGCAGGAACAGCAGTATGGTCCAGTAACTGCCAGAGTCAAATGATGCAAAGAAATCCACTACGGCGGGATTGCTGGCCAGGTCCATCTCACGGCCGGTCTGGTTAAGCATACCCAGAGCAAAAAGCAGGAAACTGATACCGAACAGGAAATCGCCTATATAACGGTGCTTACCTATCTGAATCAGAATAATACCTATAAGAAAAGCCGGCCAGACCAGATTTGCAATGTTGAATGAGAATCCTGCCGACATAATCCAGGCGCTCAGCGTGGTACCGATGTTGGCGCCCATTATGACCGATATGGCCTGACTAAGTGTAAGAAGTGCCGCGTTTACGAAAGACACCGTCATTACGGTGGTTGCAGCCGATGACTGTACGGCTACTGTTACAAGTGCTCCTGTTGCCACCCCTGAGAAACGGTTTGTGGTCATTGCGCCCAACAGGTGACGCAGTTGCGGGCCTGCCATCTTCTGCAACGCCTCGCTCATGACCTTCATACCGTAAATGAGCAGGGCGATAGAGCGGTATAGAGCGGTTCGACTATAGGTGTACCCAGGCCGGGGTCGAATAGACCTTATTTTAGTCCGCCACAGCGGACAGGGCTCTGGGCTCTGGGTATAGGGAAGAATACCGGCATTACAACAACAATTGCTATTACCGAGAACAGCATTCCGCTCATAACTCCCACTGCAAAACTGTACCAGAAGGGTGCTTTTTGACCGTCAAACAGGAACGGGATAAGGCCCAGCACCGTACTTACAATTGTTAGCATAGTGGGTATTATCTTACGGTTGAATGCTTTGATGTAGGTTTTAAGGCCTGAACGACCTGTAGCTGCCGCTATTGTACGATACTCCGATGTAAGATATATGCCGGCATTGACCGTTATTCCGCAAAGCATGATCAGGGCCGCAAATCCTCCTTGTCCAAAACCAACGCTGAATGTGGGGAACGCCAGGAACAGTCCTATAAAGCTTATTGGTATGAGCAGTACTATTACCAAAGGCTGACGTAGCGATTCAAACAGGACGGAACAGATCATAAAGATGACCAGAATGACCACAAAAATCAGGATAACACGCTGGTTCCGGGATTGCTGCCACATGTAATAGCTGTTGTTGCTGCCTACCCTGAAACCCATAGGCAACCTTTCATTCATATTCTTGATAAGTTCCATTTCCATACGGTTCTGCAGTTCCCACGAACCTATAAACTCATAACCTACGGATATGGAGTATTCCTGATTCAAACGTTCAATATTCAAACCTGTACGGCGTTTGGTTATGCTGCCAATATCGTTCAGACGGGTCTGGATACTGTCAATAGTGATCATATCGTTACGGATATGCCAAAGGTCAAAATAGTCACGGTCCTTTGAAACCAGTCTTACGGTCACATCACGCTTTCCGTCAAAAATGCTGGCCGACGGAGAGTCATAAAGCTGCTCTCCCAGGAATGAGAAATAGCCGTACAGATTCATACCGGAACGGGCTATATGCTCCCTGTCATAATCTATGCAGAACTCATTTCTTACGTAAGAACCGTAGCTGCCGGTTGACAAGCCGGCCTGACCGTTTACGCGACGGTTGGCCTTAAGCGTGTCAATAAGATCCTGTGCATATCGGTATAACAGGTCATAGTTATAACCGTACAGCTGGATTGAATGTGACCAGCTTGTGCGGTAAATGCTGTTTGAAAGATATTCATCATTTTCGCCTAACGAAGGGATGGACCATGTTGCTCCGCCGTATCGCATTGCCTTGCCCCAAAGCTGTTCCTTTAACTGATAAGGGAAACGCGTAAACTCATATTCTTTCTTGAACCTTATCTCTATGGTGCCCGATGTACCGCCCAGACTGGTTCGGAACATACTTATCTCATCAAACTGCTGGAGCCAGTTCTCCATTTCACAAACTATGTCATTAAGCTGCTGAACGGTATAACCTTCGGGCATATTGGCATAGGCATAGAGTACCACCTCACGGTTTTCGTCATCACGCTGGAATGACATACGTCCGTTTCCGTGTTTCTGGAACAGATTAAGAGCACCTCCCAACGGATACTCAAACCACTGTTTGTTACGCTGATACCATTTGCCGCCTATTGTCTTGTTGTACAATCCCACCAAACCTCCTTTGGTGCTGTCCTGGCCGTCCTCTACAACCTTATGCTTTACCTGCGACGGCAACAACTGGATAGGAATACCAAACAAAAGGATCATGGCTACTATGAAAACCCACCTGTGACCACGGCCCCAAACTACAAATCTCTCATAACGTGCAGTGACCTTAACCAAACGGCGGCGACGTTTCATGGTGTTCTTAACCACACCTTTCCTTCCAAGAGGAATTGTCTGTAGCAGGGCAGGTACAAAAAGGAATGCCACAATCATAGAAAGGGTAAGATTAATTACAATCACCCAAATAAAGTCCGTAAGGTTCTCCCTGGCAGACTGAGGCAGGAAAAATATTATGAGCAGTGCGGCTATGGTAGTAAACAGGGCACCTGCAATTGAGGTCATAACTTTCCGGTTGCCGTAATACGAGTAGTGGTCCGCTATGACTATGGCTGTATCTATAATTATTCCTAGCGAAACAGTTATTCCGGCCATTGAATACATTTCTATATCTATGCCAAACAGGTTATAGAATATAAAAGCGGTAAGGATATTGGCCGCTATGGTAAGACCTATTACCATAAGGTATTTAAAGCTGCGGCTTACCAAAAGGACAAACAGCAGCAGGATAGCAAGCGATATTACTGCCCTGAAGAATATCTTATGGACCTCATTGTTAATGGATTCCGATGCATCATAACTAAGCCTTATGGCAAAATTGTCAGGAAACTCGGCCTTGAGTTCCTCCATGCGTTTCTTTACGGCGTTTGCCACCGCAAGGGTATTGATGCCGTCCTCGCCCACCACAGCCAGGTCAATGGTGTTAAGGCCGTTTATGCGGTTATAGCTTGAAGGAAGCTGTTCCTGATAAGTGATTGTTGCAAAATCGCCCAGAGAATACAGTCTGCCGTTAACCATCTTGATTGGGATGCGTTCCAACTCTCCCTGAAGGTTTGTTGATCGCAAACGCACCAGCATAAGTCTGTCCCCCACAATCTGGGTACCTACAATGCTGTTCTGAAAATAGTTGCTCAATGGCGTACTCAGGTCGCTGGGCCTAAGGCCAACGGCACGAAGGGAGTTGGGATCAAAGGTTACAACCCACTCAAAAGGCATTGCTCCCGATGGATTTACACTCTCAACGCCCTCAATGCGTGCAATAGGAGTCACCAAATGCTCATCTATGTAACGCACAATTTCCGATGGAGGCATATCGGCATTGATAGTGTACTGCAGGATTACCGTTGATTCTCCTCCGCCACGTGCTACCGATCCGTTTACAACCGGAATAACGCCATCGGGCAGTTTGCTACGTATCTGACGCATACGGGTTGACACCTCAAAACGGGTAGTCTCCATATCGGTACCCTCTTTGAATTCCAGGTCCACATACCCGCTCCCGTTATATGACATGGCATGAATACTGCTTACACCTGCCACGGTGTTTAGCGCACCTTCCACTATGGACGTTACCTCGGTCTCAACCACGCGGGCCGATGCGCCATTGTAGCCAAAACTTACCGACAGGCTGTTCCACGACCTTGTGGGACTGTACTGGATATTCAGCAAAGGAATGGTGGCGGCACCTACCAGCATGAGAACCACCATGATCAGGATTATGGAAAAAGCGTGGCTTTTCCGAGCTGTTGGCTGTTGGCTGTTAGCTATTGGCCTAATACCAGTATCTTTCATCTCTCTGAGCGCTTATAGATTACATAATAAGCCAGAGGTACAAAGAACACGCTCACAAACGTTCCTGCTATCATGCCTGCTATGAGAGCAAGTGACAACGGATACTGCAGGTCACTTCCCATATTACCTCGTACAAGGAACGGAGCTATTGCAAGTATGGTGGTAAGCGATGTCATGATTATGGCCTTAAGACGGCGGCTGCCAGCCTCAAGTATAGCATGTTTAAGCCCTAATCCTTTGTCACGCAAACGGTTAATAGTATCCACCTTTAGGATGGAATCATTTATCACTATACCGCACATGACTACCAGGCCTATCATTGACATAAGATTTATACTCTCACCAAAGACCCACAATACGGCAAGTACCGCAAAAATGTCAATGATGAGTTCGCTCATGATAATGAACGGCTGGACCAGGCTTTCAAACTGGGCTGCCAGGATAAAGAACAGGAGCAGGATTGAAACCAGGAGCACGGAGCACAGTTCCTTTATCATTTCACGGTTTGTAAAATAGGAGCCGCTGAACGAAACGTCAAAACGGTCATTCCGACGGATTACATTCTGAATGACTTCCATGGTTTGGCGTGCCTCACGTCCCTTAACGTCAAGCAAAAGCGGATAATACTCCCCGTCAACGCCCGATGTTATCTGCTTAAGGTCACGGTTACGTGTCTCTTTAAGCAGGATCTCAAGCGGAACACGACCTCCGTTTGACACCAAGTAGTTGCCCTGTATCAGGTCACGGGCCTCTTTCTCGCCCATGCCAATTACTACGGGCATAGAAATGTCACCCTTGGTTATGCGCAGTACCGAACCTGCATTCATGGAGCTTTGCAGATAGCTGAGAATCTGACTGAAACTAACATTGTATAGGGCCAGTTTTTCGGGATCTGTTACAAGCTCTATGTACTCGTTCCATTCGGCAGGCTGCACGTTTATTCCGGGCAGGGCGGCACGCAAATCGGCAAGCAGCATTGTAAGCTGGTCCGGCTCCGGAGTCTTGCCGTCACTGCGTTTTAGCCTTGCCACAACCGACGGCTCTTTTTCCGAAAAGAGCATGTCAAATATATTGCCCGATGCCTGGGTGGTACATACGGCCTCACGCCAATTGTCATGGACATAATTGATGACACGTGATTCAATCTGGCTGATATCATCGGTACTGCCGGCCTTGATATAGATTATTGCCTCGCTCACGCCAATTTCGCGGGTATGTGACAAGGCAAACTGCTGGGCGCCGGTCATACATGTGTACTGTTGCACCAGGTCCGGGAATTGGGCCAGGATCTTTTCACAACGGCTGTTATTTTCCTGTACCGATACCCTCTCGTTCCACTCTATGTTTACGAGCGTATCGCTGTGCGACAGTTCCGGAAGTTTTTGCTTGTCAAGTACGGTAAACAATACTCCAATAAGCAATATTGCAGCTCCAAAAATGCTCCACATTACACCACGGTGACGGAAGAACCATCCCATGATCTTTTCGTAGCCCGATGTCATTCCGCTCACGCTTATTTTCTGGATAAAGCGGTTGGGAGTAAAGCAAGGCTGTTTCCGGTAGAACATGTAATAGAACACAGGAATGACCAGGACGGATACTATCAGGGCCGAGAACAATGTGATTGTAACGGCCATGGCCTCATCGTAAAACAGGGCTCCCGATATTCCGCTCATAAAGATAAGCGGCAGGAATATGGCGCAGGTGGTAAGCACGGAGCTCAACATGGGAGTGAACACCTCCTGTGTGCCGTATACGCAGGCATCGGCCAGATTCTCACCCTTTTGCCAGCGTTGGGTTATGTTGTCAATGGTAATGATAGAGTTATCGACCATCATTCCCAGGCCTAGTACAAGTCCCGACAGCGATATGATGTTGATGGATATGTGCAGAACGTAAAAGAACAGGAATGACAGTATCAGCGACGTGGGTATGGTTATTACAATAAGCAGCGGACTGCGCACATCCTGCATAAAGAAGAATATGATAAGGCAGGCAAAAAGCGCTCCAAAAAGGAGGTTCTTTATCATATTGTTTATGGAGTAGTCCAAAAGCTCTGTCTGGTCACGAGTTACGGTGAACTGCATATCCGGGTAATCACGGCCAAACACGTCAATAAGTTGGCTTATGTGGTCACGCAGATCGGCCATACGGGCATCGGTACGCTTTATGACCGCCAACGTTACGCACTGACTGCCATCGGCAGTTATCATGCCTTTAGCCTTTTGCTCCTCTTCACGTACCTCGGCCAGGTCCTTTATCTGATATACACGGTCGCGTATCTTGATATATACGTTCTCAACATCCTCACGGGTAACAACCATTGATTCAAAACGCACGTTGAAACGGTACTCTCCGTCACGTATTGAAAGGTTGCCAAGACGTACATTGGCACCCTGAATGGCACTGCTCAACTGATTCTCGTCAATGCCAAGGGCACGCAGTTTTTCCATATCCGGGATTACAATCAGCTGCGGGAACACCTGTCCCGATATGTCAACCATTGCCACCTCCGGCAGTTGTTCCAGACGGCGCACCACCACCTGACGTGTAAAGTCACTCATTTCAAGGAAACGCAGCCCCGAAGCGTTTTTGGCATCTTTAAGACTTACGTTTACAAAGAAAGCAGGGATATCGGTTGCACTGGCACGGGCAATAATAGGACGCTCCTCGTCGCTATTCCAACCGGACATGGCACGGTCCACGCGCTCGTTTACGTCAATAAAGATATAGTCGGCATCGGCACCGTACTCAAAGGTCATCTGTATTATGCCGCTGCCGTCACGGGCAGTGCATGTAATGTCCGACAGATGAGGAATCTGTACCAGCTGTGAACGGAGCGACGAGAGCATGGTCTCATTCAGCTCACGGGCGCTGCGGTCCGGCGATGTTACCTGGACCGTAATCTGTGGAATATCAATATCAGGGACCAGCGAAACCGGCAGTTTCCTGATGGCGGCTATTCCAAGAACCATTGTCGCGACAAGTACCATTATCACGGCAATTGGACGTTGTATAAGTTGCTTGAACATGGCTATTCGGCAATTACTACCGGTGCATCATCACCAAGGTTAAGGTTTCCACTGGTTATTATCAGGTCTCCCACGTTCAGGTCGGCGCCACGCTCTTTGTTTGGCTCCACCACATGCTGTGTGGTGTTTGACATAACCACATTTACATATGTCCACAGACTTCGGCCGTTTACATAGCGGAATAGTACCTCCATATTGTCACGGATGACCACGGCACTCTTGGGTACTACCAGCTGGTCAGGAACACTGTTCTGAACCGTGATGCGGACATTCATTCCGTCAATCAGTTCATCGGAACCGGGCACCTGGGCGGTAACTGCAATCTGACCGTTCTGGTCAACCGACGGATTAATGGACAATATGGTTCCCTTAAGCACCACCTCACTGTTTATAAAGGGTGAAACAAGCACCTGCTGTCCGGTATGGACAAACTTGTATTCGGTTTCAAGGATGCTAAAGCGCACAAGGTAACGGCTGTCATCAATAAGCGTGCAGAACTGGCCTGCCGGTTCATGTACGCGACCCTTTAAACTGGCCACTTTTCCGGCAAAAGGAGCCTTAAGGTCACATTCCTTATATGTACGTTCCGCATTCTGGAGTGCCATCTGTGCATCAATAAAGCCTGTGTTTATGTATATAAGACGCTTTTGTTCGGCAGGAATCTTTGCCGTATCGGACAGGGTGTAGCCGTAATTCAAAAGACGATCAGCAAGCTGTATTTCGGCCTTGTCATAAGCCAGTCTTGCCTGTTCCAACTGACGGCGCGGCTGTTCCTTGTCAAGCGAAGCCAGAATCTGGCCCTTTTGTACCTTTTGTCCGTCACGCACCCCTATCTGGGCAATTGTACCTTGTGCTGCAAACTGTACGGTAACTCTGCTCTGAGCTTCAAGTTTACCGTTGCAAACAAGCTGTTTGTTAAAAACGGTGCGTTCCAAAGGAGCTACCGTAACCTGGTTCTTCTCGGCACCGTATGAACCACGAGCCATCTCAGTATCATCATCCTTTGACTCCTGGTTCTTGTTTTTACTCTTGCAGCCGCAAACAAAAGTCAGGACTACTGCAAGTACCAAAACTGTAGTAATAGGTCTATTCATATTCTGTATCATATTATTTTCTTTTTTGCCGGTTACTTTACAAGTTCATCAAACGCCGCATTGATATCCGTACCCGTCTTATAATCGTAAAGGGTGGTCTTGCGAATCCCAAAGTAGTAGTTCCAGTAGCTGGCCACGTTGTTAAGATATGAGCTTAACGCACTATCACGTTTGGATTTGATCTGATCCAGTTTGGTCATATCCATGTTTCCGTCGCCAAAACTCTTTAAAGCCAACTGGTAGCTGTCTTCGGCCAGTTGGGCAGCACGTTTGGATATTTCGCATCGGCTGTACTGGTCATTGAACTGCATTACCTGGGTAAAAAGATTCTGGCGGTAGTCTATCATGGATTGTTCCAGGTTGTTGCGGGTAGTCTGGGCTCTGGCCTCGGCCATACGGACCCTTCCTCGAGCCAGGCCCCAATCCAGAATAGGTATGTTAAGCTGGACACTAACCACCTCCTGATCCTTAAGCTGTACAAAAGTATCATCAAACCTGTCAGCCGATCCGGACATACCTAAACGTGCGTTTATGTTTGCCGAAATGCCACGGTTTGCTTTTGCCTGTGCAACGCTCCGGTCAGCCGATGTATATTCCAACTCCTGATTAAGGCTGTATGATGAGTTTTCCAAGGCACGCTCCAACACGTCATTGTAGTCAAGTGTTATGTCGGGAATATCATAATCCACTATAAGGCTCAGTTCCGTATCCTCCTTGTAACCTATATAGGAGCAAAGACGGTTAAGCGCACTCCTTAAGCTAACCTTGCTTGAACTGAGCGAAAGGGAGTCATTCAGCATGGAGACCTCTATCTGCATAAGGTCGTCACGGGTTATGGTCCCCATGGCAAAACGGGTCTGACCGGCCTCAAACAGGCGCTTGCTGTCTTCAAAGCTGCTGCTTGCGCGCTCATAAGTCTCTTTGGCATTCACGTAACTCCAGAAATATGAAACTGCCGTCTGGTTTACCTGTTCCATATTCTCTATGTATTCACGTTTAGCTACCTCATACTGTTTGGGTGCGGTCTTTTTGTCCCACTTGAAACGGTTAAAGCCCCATAGAGACTGGGCATATGTAAGATAAAGCGGCTGCGCATAATAGGTGGTCAGCCTTGAGGGATTATACTGGTCCAGACGCGAAAGCTGTGTGGACAGAGACAACGTACCTCCTGTCCATGGAACGCTTTGGCTTACATACAATGTGGCATCATTGGACAGATTGTAATTGGCACGATAGCTTATGGCACCGGTATTGTAATCCTGCAGCTCCACAAGTGAACGGTTAAACTGGGCAAGATTGGCACTGAGATTGAGCGAAGGCAGTAATTCCGCCTTGAAAGAGCGATAATCCCAATAAGATGCAATCAAAGAATTGCGGTTAATCATTGATGAAATGGAATTTTCCTGTGCCAACTGCACCACATCCTGCATTGTGAGGATACGAGGGCCTATAATCTGAGCTCCGCAAAAAGCGGTATGCGCAGCCAAGGCCAGCAAAACTGATAGTTTAGAAAAGGTTTTTTTCATATTAAACTGCAAACAATAAGCTTAAACCTGTTTTCAGCAAAGGTAACATTATTTCTTTCCATAATAATAAATTTCAGGTTTTTTATAGTTATACATATTTTACCACCACTCAATATCACGGTTTTCCCTTACTATGAAAGGCCTCTCATTGTTGCCGCGGGTATAATTCCTTAACCAGAGCAGTCTGTTTACCGGGACATTGTCATAATGCAGACTGTTGTCATGGGCTATGCGGTATCCAAGTGAGTTCCACTGGTTTCCGTCAAAACAGAACAGTTCATACTCATTGCCCGGGCAAATGTCATTATCGTCACTTCGGGGCGAAACGCTCACTTGCGTTACATTGACGGGCTTACCCATATCCATTCCTATCCAATTGCCGTTTGGCTGGTTAATCTCAAAATTGGACAAGAGGTTGCCGTCATAAGCGCGTTCTATGGCATCCTGTCCTGCCTCAGGATTTGCAATTCCACGCCCCGACAACCGGTTTCCATCCTCATCAAAGAATGACAGCTCCGAAATGCTGCCCCATGACCCGTCCGGGCTGTAATAACGCCAGTATCTGTAAGGACGGGATGCCGACAGGTTTATTCGGGATGGAATATCGGTCCTGTCTATGGTATACAAGGTTTGGGCATTGTCAAAAGATTCACTGTCGGAGCACTGGATTCGGCCTCCTATGATTCGCCTGCGCATATCAACCACATTGTAGGATTCGTAGTATTTTCGCCTAAGGTCCATGCTGATTGCATCTTGCGATCCGTCAACATATTCCACAGTGCCGTTTTTATGGAGTATGAACGGGGCGCTTGCTGGAACAAGTCCTTTTCCGTCAAAACCAAGCACAATATACAATACATCACGCCCAACCTTACTGAAACAGGCTTTTCCTTTTTTTACCTTTCCAAAGTCAAGCACCCTCCATTCCGGACCTCCATTGTTGACAGCCATTGCTATGTACACATACCTGTCCTTTAGCTTCACATCCCGGTTCAACTCTATCTTAATGTCCGATGTCAGGTTGTAACGGTCAGTCACATCCTGCTGACAAAGGTCAAACGGATAGACAAATTTTGCCTTGTTACGGTATTTTGCCCGGTCACGGTTTATTGCATAAGTCCTGCGCCATACCTTGGGGATACGTTCGTACGGATAAAACTGCATTCCTGCCGGCATTATCAGGGAATTGATGGTGCGTTCCTCCCTGCCTCGGTCAGACAGGAACACATACCAGCTATGTCCGTCGTTATTTCTTCCCCACACCGGGACCTGGTCAACAGCAGCAGGCAATCCCATGCTCCGGAAAACCGCGGTACCCATAGTTACATAGTCCATGCAACTGCCGTAAGTCATCCGGACCCAGGTTGAAGCACTCAACATGGGTATGCTTCCGCGATCCTCCCATATTACCCTCATGCCTATATCGGACTGTTTACTGTGAATCTCGTTACGTACAATCTCCATTGCACCATAAATACTGTTGCGTTGCATATCCCCGGCCGGTACTTTTAAAAGGCTGTCTCTGTAATGCGCCGAAAGGGTGTCACGCCAAAAATCTAGACTTTGCAGCTCGGTTACCTTATAAGGCAGTATCCAGTCACGGAATTCCTCAAAGGTAAGATGCCGTGACCATGGGCTGTTCCGCCACGAACTGAATGCGCGGTCTATACTGTAAATAAGATAATCGGCTGTCATTACATCAACATCGGATATGATATCCTGCATAAGACCAGGATAACGGGTATCACCTATATACCTCAGGGTGTCGCGCTGCCAATCCGGACTGGGACCTTTTCCCAGAATCTGCAAGGCAGTCCTGTAATATGAGTTAATTGCCGATGTATCCCTGTAAGAATAATGCGCCGGCATATTGGCAATCAGATATTCTGCAGCCTGCAGTTTTTCAGGGTCACGGTCAACGGTGCGATAGTGTTTGAGCACCGCTTTCAGTTCCTTTTTGTTATTGCCGGCTGACTTTAATGCATAATGCAGATACTGAGTGTCAGTTGAGCAACCGGTTACAAGAAACACGGAAAGGATTATTGCTGTCAGGTTTTTCATAGCGTATTGTTTTTCCATTTGTCCAAAGCCGGAGAATTTACGGTATCGGGACTTACATATTCCACTCTGCAATCCTTATGCAGGATGAAAGGGGCTGTGATTGGAACAAGCCCATTGCCGTCATATCCCATTGCCACATAAAGCACTTCACGACCCATGTTGTCAAAAATAGCCTTGCCGTGCCTGAGAGTTCCAAAATCTACAATACACCATGGTTCGGCTTCATTACGCACGGCCGATGCTATATAAACATATTTGTCCTTAAGGCTTTTCCTGATTGAACGGTCTATTGGTAATTCAATATTGCACGTAAGGAAATACCTGTCGGTTATATCTTTCTTGCACAGGCCAAAGGGATATACATATTTTGCCTTTTTTGAGTATTGTAATCGCCTTTGGTCAATTGCATAAGTGTTTCGGAACACTTTAGGTCCACGCTCATACGGAAAGAATCCGCCGCCAATCATAGTTGAAAGATCCCATTCAGATGTAAGCTCCTCTCCGCGGTCAGACTTGATTACGAACCATTTTGTTGCGGCTGTATATCGGGCACCGACAGGAGTTTCGTCAATGACGGCGGGAACTCCAGCGGCACGCAGAGCCAGAACACCAACCAAAGCATAATCAGGAATATTTCCAAATGTCTGTCTGGGCAACAGATAAGAACTTAGCAAAGGCAAACCGGAGCGAGTATACAAACCGTACCGGTGCATGCTGGAGTATGCCTGGGAACGGATCATATCGGCAACGCCCAATGTGGTATTATATTCAACGTCATTAACGACAGGATTGTCAAGACCTGAGCCAAAATGAGCCAAAAGAGTATCACGCCAACAATCCAGTTCCTGATACTCCACAGCCTTATAGGGCAAAAGCCATTCAAGATAATCCTGAAAAGATAACTGGCTGGCCCAGGGACAGGTACTCCATTGTTCAAAGGATTTGTCAATATTATAAATCAGGTAATCTGCGCTAATCAGGTATTTGTCCGATATCCTGTCTTTAGGCAAATCCTTGAATCTGGAATAAGTAATAAACAGCAGACTATCTCGCTGTTGTTCGGGGGAGAGTAGCGAATCAGAAAGTAATGAGGCAGCAAAATCATAATAGTCATATATCTGATTGCCGGCATAAGAGTAATGCCCTTTAATATTGTCAATTATGAATTTGGCAGCCTGATACTTTTGGGGAACCGGATCTACAACGCTGTAATGATACAGCAACTCCTTTATTTCACAACAAGAAGGATTATTATTCCAGAATTTACAATCAGAATCCCAGCATGATATGCAAAAAATAAACGGCAAGCACCACAGTATTTTATAAGAGGTATTGTGATTTTTCATAGTTTATAAGATCTTTAGTTTACAATTTTGGTATTTCCAACCTCCCCGGTACGGAATAATCTGTTATAACATCTTATTCCGACCGGTTCGATTGGACCATTCAATTAATAGCACATAGTACTTTAAATGAATGGGACGTGCATTCACAGCATTAGAAGTCATAAAAACCTTTTAGTCATATTTACATCAATCAATCCTAACTTCATCCCTAAAAAAAGGTCACAGCTGTTCCCAACGGAACCTTAGCATGTGACCTTCGGAGGACAAATATATATGTATTGATTATAACAAACAAATTTTTTTAATAGTTATTTTAAAATTTATTGCAAAATACCTCTAATATGTGAATCTAACTCACAGATATATTAGAACATTGTTTGTATCTTTGGTAAACCAAAATAACAGAAAGAGAGTCATATGGCAAACAACAAAATGGCATCTTTGGCCAAAGATACGGCCATTTACGGAATCAGCAGCATAGTTGGAAGGTTCATCAATTATCTGCTGACTCCTTTGTATACCAACGTGCTCAAGGCACAGGGCGGAGAGTACGGAGCCATAACAAAGATGTATGCATATACTGCTTTGTGTCTTGTCCTGCTTACATTCGGCATGGAGACCACAATGTTCAGGTTCGCCAACAAGGAGGGGCAGAAGCCTGCCAAAGTATTCTCTACCGCACTGATATCAGTAGGTATACTGTCAGCCTTGTTCGCAGCCGTCTGTATTATGAACAGGTTTGAGATCTGTGCTTTGCTGGGATACCCCCAACACCCCGAATATGTTACAGCGCTTTCTCTTGTAGTGGCTATAGATTCTTTCCAGGCTATAGTGTTCTCTTACCTGAGATTCCTTAAAAGACCCATCAAGTTTGCCGCTCTCAAACTTACCAACATATTCATGACCATAGCCCTTAACCTCATAGTCATACTGTGGTTCAAGGATATCTATCAGGATTACCCCACTCTACTTGGTTGGTATAATCCCAACCTTATTGTAAGATATGTATTCTATATCAACCTGTTCTGCTCGGCAAGCATCACTATAGGTCTGCTGCCTGAGATATCTCAGATCAGGAACGGATTTGACACCAAACTATTCCGCCAGATGCTCTCATACACTTGGCCCATACTTATACTGGGACTTGCCGGTATACTTAACCAGGTGGCCGATAAGATCTGTTTTACATATATTATTAAAGGTGATGAAGGTGAGAGGCTGTTGGGTATCTACGGAAGCGCCGTCAAGGTTGCAATGATTATGTCCATGCTTACCCAGGCGTTCCGATACGCATATGAACCGCTTGTTTTCAGCACAGCCGCACATGACCACGAGGGGCAGAACAAGGTTTATGCCGATGCCATGAAGTTCTTCATAATTTTTGCCCTGCTTGCATTCCTGGCGGTTATGTTCTATTTGGAAATTCTCAAATTCATAATAGGCAGAACCTACTGGGAAGGCCTTAAGGTGGTACCGATAGTCATGTTGGCCGAGATATTCATGGGAGTATATTTCAATCTCTCATTCTGGTACAAGCTGATAGACCAGACATGGTGGGGTGCCGTATTCTCATTCATAGGCTGTGCAGTACTTCTGGTCATCAACTTCATATTTGTACCCCAATACGGCTACATGGCCTGTGCATGGGGCGGTTTTGCCGGTTATGGCGTATGCATGATACTCTCATACTTTGTGGGACAGAAAAAGAGTCCCATCAAATATCCTTTAGGAGAGATTGGCCTGTACGTACTGTTGGCTGCCGTGCTGTACGTGATTTACCTCTTTGTTGACAGCAAGTCACTGCCCCTGTGGCTGTCACTTCTTATCAACACCGTACTAATCTGCATCTATCTGGCTTACCTCTTCAAGAAAGACCTGCCACTCAAGTCCCTCCCGGTCATCGGCAAGTATTTTAAGTAATGAATCTTGCTCAAAATGAGACAAAGAACAAAAAATTACATTGTTATAGGCGTTGTGTTTTTGTACGTCATTTTCATGGCAGTGAAAACATATATCCAGACCTCTAATGCTTCTGTATTTAAGAGCATTGGAGTTTTAGTGGGATTACTATTAATCCTTTATATAACAGGTTATGCTTTAAGTAAATGGTCCCGTGATTTTAAAAAACTAATTGACACACTACCTGCAGATAACAAACTGATTACACAACATATCGCTGCCATAAACATAGGGAATTACCGTTTTATATATAGAATATATGAAAAAGGTAACATCAATAATCCGTTAAATAAGACATACATTACTATGGAGGTTGGTATACCTTTTCCATCAGGAAATGATGTAGCCCATGATTCTATAGTTAAGGAATCTATTAAAAGAGATCTACAGGATATTATTGACCGTTTACAAAAAGAGGGAGTGCTGACTCTCTTCAATCCTATCGTCAAAGACAGCGATGAGAGTGACAATAAAGACAACGATGATGAGGAACCAGTAACATGGACGGGGCAGCCTTTCGCACTGGAATTTTTGTTCAAGAAAGCTACACCATCATTATTGATTGAGTTACAGAAAAACATAATTGATATTATCGGCAAATACAATCTTCAAGATTATTCCTGGTTCGTTTGTAACTATACTTCAATTGGAAAGGAGTATCGATTCCACAAAGGTAATATGCTTCAAAGCGCAGTTCTTTTAAAGCATAACCTTGATAAACTATATCTGAACTACAAACAGTTTTATAATAACTGGACTCAAGAGATTGATACATCTCTGAATGAAGATGAATATAAGGAGTTATACAATGCAGCCTCACATAACAGATGCAAGCCTTCTCTTTTCTTAAAGGATATGGCAAAGAGGACAAAGGATATGTTCAAGGGGCTTAACAATTATACGGTTTCAATTGCAAAGGATGACTCTGATGGTTTTAGTGTCAATTTAACAATACGTGAAATGGAATCTGCCAGCACATATAATATAATTGCATCCGACGGATTATGGTGGTTTTTCTCAATAGGTCGTTTTGATAACATATATCCCATAACCTTTGATGATGAATCTTCGGCATGCGGATTCCTTCTTACAATCCTACAAGGATACGCCGGACAGAAAAACACAGATAAGTAACACTTAATTATCCCAAAGAACAACAGCCCTTCTTTCTGGCTTAAATAGAATCATATCGAGAATCTTTGCAGTTCTGCAAATAAATTTGCTAAAATGCAAATTAATTAATATTTTTGTAGGCAAATACCATAAAGATGATTATTGCAAATAAAGAACTCCTTGATGCTTTTGTACAAAGCCATGCGCAATCAGCAGCTCCAATGAACAATTGGGTTGATAAGGTAAAACGCGCCACATGGCATAGTCATTCAGAACTGAAAGCACAGTTTCCATCGGCAGACTATGTTAAGAATGGACGCTATGTTTTCAACATCGGAGGGAATAACTATCGGATAGTTGCTGTAGTCATCTTTATTGGAGGGGTGATTAATATCCGATTTGTGGGTACGCATCAGGAATATGACAAAATAGATTGTTCAACAATTTAAAAGTACTTACTATGAACAAATTGACTACAAGAAAGGAATATGATGAAATAAAGGCCAAAGTTGAAGCCTTGATTGCAGAGGCAACTGATAAAGGAATGCTTGAGCCTGAGATGGATAATGAATACACACGCCAAATCTCAGATTTGAGTAAGCTTATGGCTCAATATGAGGATGAATACATGGACATTCTTCCGCTTAGAGAGAAGACGCCACTAATAAGGTCTATAGAAGATTACTTCTATGCACATAACATGAAACAAAAAGAAGGTGCTCAATATTTGGGCATCAATGAGTCGGTCTTCAGTCAAATATTGAGTGGAAAGAGGCGTATCACTATGCCTATCGCCAAAAGACTACATTCAAAGCTAGGCATAAACGCAGATATGATACTCAAGTATGCCTGATACTATAAGATGAAAAATAAAAGGCGTTCGAAATTGTTTTCGAACGCCTTTATTGTCGCGGGATTTCACGCAGGTGCGTGTTAATTTTCAATTCTCAATTTAAAGTGCGGCGCGGATATCGGCTGCAATCTGCTCGAATTCCCCCGGTGTGAGTTTGAGTTTGGGGTTGCTGAAGAGCATATCCTTCTCTGACTGCATGGGGATGAGATGGATGTGTGCGTGAGGCACCTCAAGACCAAGTACGGCCTCACCTACCTTGATGCAGTTGAACACCTTTTTCTGTGCGGCTGCAATCTTCTTGGCAAAAAGCTGAAGATCACAAAGCTCCTGATCGTTAAGGTCAAACAGATAGTCAACCTCACGCTTGGGGATACATAGAACGTGTCCCTTTACAAGAGGATTGATATCCAGAAAAGCAAAGCAGTTCTCAGTCTCTGCTATCTTATAACAAGGTATTTCACCTGCTATGATTCTGCTGAATATTGTCATAGCGATATCTCCAGAATCTCAAATCCAATCTTACCGCTGGGAATCTGAATCTCAACAGTCTCACCTACCTTGTGGCCAAGAAGCCCCTTGGCAATGGGAGTGCTGCTCGAAATCTTACCGCTCTTAAGATCTGCCTCACTCTCAGGAACAATTGAATATACCATAGTGGCATTGTTCTTGGTGTTGCGGATCTTAACCTTGGTGAGAATCTGAACGGTCGATGTATCTATCTTTTTTGCATCGATGATTTTTGCATCGGCAATCTGAGCTTTAAGCTGAGCTATCTTAGCTTCAAGCATACCCTGTGCCTCCTTAGCTGCATCATACTCTGCATTCTCCGAAAGGTCACCCTTGTCACGAGCCTCGGCAATCTGTTGGATAATCTCAGGACGACGCACGCCCTCAAGATACTGTAATTCGGCTACCAGCTTCTTGTAGCCCTCTTCTGACATATATGCCATAATATCAATATTTTATAAGTTTTACAATCTAGTTATGACATGAGCAAAAAAGAATTCCAACAATCCAGTTTAGTTGTTGGAACCCCTTTAGTCCGTATCAGTCTCTTTTGCAAAGATAGCTTTATTTTTATACTATCCCAACAAAAACGCAAAAAAAGCAATCTTTACTCCAAAAGCCTGGCTATCTTTTCATCCAACTGATTTGTTTCGTCAGGACGCTCTATAATGTTACCCTCGCGGTCAATAAGGAAAACAGCCGGTAACTGGGTCACATTATATGATTTAAGGTAAGTAGAATAGATACTGGATTCATCGTGTACGCAAATCCACGGCAGATTCTTTGCAGTATTCAACCAATAGCTTTCGTCATTATCGACCGATACCTGATAGATGTTGAACCCCTGATCAGAGTATTTGTTGTACAATGACCTTAACAGCAGGTTATAATTGGGAGAATAATCTGTCTTGAATGCAGTAAAATCAAGAAGGATTACATTGCCTTTAAGATCACTAAGCTTATGGTTCTTTCCTTGATAATCCGGCAGTTCAATATCAATCAGACCGGCCTCGACCACAAGATTCTCAAACTGCTGAACAGTCTCTGAGGATACATTGTTTCGAGAAGGCGAAGTCTTGACCATTCCTTTTAGAGCCACATTATGCAAATGTTCGGTACGTACTGCATCAGGATAAAGGATATCCATCTGAGTGGCCACTGCAGCATAGCATTTGGCATCCTGACGGTCTGTCTGAGGATTGAAAAGCAACTGGCCGTTTACGCTCAGGAACAGGGCGTAATAAGCGCAAGGCGAACCCGGATTAACCAGAATGTATTGGGTCATCAGGTCCGATTTGAACACATCGACCGTTTCCATTACCTTGGAATTCAGGAACGAAGCATCGGCATTACGATACTGGGAACTCAAGCGGCGCAAATCCTGGATAAGACCAATCTGACTCATTACCAGGTTCTTGAGTTCCGATGAATTTTCGGACCCCTGAACGGTATAAGCTATCTGCATTACCGGGAGACTGGCAGTAACGGTTATAGTCTCGGTGGAATCAACACAAAGATTTACCACTTTATTGTCAATTCGCAGACGATAAAAATCAAAGCAGTCTTTGGGAGCAGCCGGATTAAATTTGAAATTTCCCTCAGCATCAAGCTTGGCCGAATCCAACACTTCAACCTTATCAAGTGCCAAATGGTCAAGATAAAGCGTCTTTCCATCGGCCTCGGCTATCTGTCCAATTAAAGTAAACCTGTCAACTTTGGGTTGACAGGCTACTGTTAATAAGGTCAGAACAAGTAATGCAAGATTACTTTTCTTCATTGTTCTCATTATTCTCCTGCTGGTCGTTGCGGTGGTTGTCGTGATGATGACGCGGGCCACGGTCCTGACGGGGACCTCTGTCCTGACGCTCACCGCGATCCTGACGGGGCTGACGGGCAGGACGCTCCTCATAACCCTCGGGCTTCTCAATCAGAGCACGACGTGACAGTTTGAACTTGCCGGTCTTGGGATCAATGTCAATCAGCTTGACCTGAATCTTATCACCCTCCTTGATACCGGTCTCCTCGATGGTCTCATAACGCTTCCAATCAATCTCAGAGATGTGAAGCAGACCATCCTTACCGGGCAGGAACTCTACGAACAGACCGTAAGGCATTACGCTGCGTACGGTACCGTCATAAACCTCACCTACCTCAGGGATAGCAACGATAGCACGGATCTTGGCCAGAGCAGCCTCGATGCTGTCGCGGTTGGATGCAGCAACCTCAATCTTACCTACGCCGTCAACCTCATCAATGCTGATGCTTGCACCAGTCTCCTCCTGCATGCCCTGGATGATCTTTCCGCCCGGGCCAATGACTGCGCCGATGAACTCCTTAGGAATGGTAAGGGTCTCAATGCGGGGAGCATGGGGTTTGAGATCTGCACGAGGCTCAGGAATGGTCTCGGTAATCTTGCTCAGGATATATTCACGTCCGGCCTTGGCCTGAGCCAGAGCCTTTTCAAGAATCTCGTATGACAGACCGTCGCACTTGATATCCATCTGTGTAGCGGTAAGTCCCTTAACGGTACCGGTGGTCTTGAAGTCCATATCACCCAGATGATCCTCATCACCAAGGATATCACTCAGTACAGCGTACTTGTCCTCGCCCGGGTTCTTGATAAGACCCATTGCGATACCTGATACGGGGTTCTTGATCTTAACGCCGGCATCCATCAGAGCCAGTGTACCTGCGCACACGGTAGCCATTGATGAAGAACCGTTTGACTCAAGTATATCGGATACTACGCGAACGCAGTAGGGATAATCCTCAGGGATCTGACCCTTAAGTGCACGCCATGCCAGATGTCCGTGACCAATCTCACGACGACCCAGACTACGCTGTGCCTTAGCCTCACCTGTGCAGAAGGGCGGGAAGTTGTAGTGGAGCAGGAAACGCTCGTCGTGCTGATCCAGCACATCGTCAACCATCTTCTCGTCATCCTTGGTACCCAGAGTTACAGAACACAAAGCCTGTGTCTCACCACGGGTGAATATTGATGATCCGTGAGGTCCGGGCAGGTAACCTACCTCGCACCAGATAGGACGGATATCGGTTGTCTTACGACCATCAAGACGCTTGCCTTCATCGAGCACGCAGCGACGCATTGCATCGCGCTCTACATCGTGATAGTAACGGTCAATCAGAGCATCCTTCTCGGCCAGCTCATCCTCACTCAGCTCAGGATGTGCTGCATGATACTGCTCCTTGAACTCATCACGTACAGCCTCAAAGTTGGCCTCACGTGAATGCTTGTCGGTGTTACCCTCGGCTGCCAGGTTGTAAGACTTCTGGTAGCAGGCATCCTTAACGGCCTGACGAAGATCCTCGTCGTTAACCTCGTGGCAGTACTCGCGCTTAACGGTCTTGCCTACCTCCTCGGTCAGCTCCATCTGGATCTTGCAGTGTTTCTTGATCTCATCGTGAGCGGCCTTCATGGCACCAAGCAGGTCAGCCTCGCTAACCTCCTTCATCTCACCCTCAACCATCATGATGTTGTCATAGGTTGCGGCAACCATTACATCCATATCGGCCTC
>CACWIN010000034.1 GCA_902760965.1 uncultured Bacteroidales bacterium
TGATTATGTCTATCCTCAGGATAACTCCAACCGCAGTGACTGCTATTCATTCAGCCTAACTTATGATTATTTCAATAAAAGGATTAAGGCATATGGCCCAACTTCAATGAGTGTAATGTCATCAGAGCCTTTCAATCTGAGAATCTGGAACTACTCAGAGGAGGACTTGGAAACTGCGCGTCACGGATATGAACTGCCCGAGCGTGACTATCTGAACATCAATATTGACTCAGAGATAATTGGCGTGGGTGGAAACGATGCCTGGGGTGCAAAGACTGAGCCTCAGTATATTCCGTCGGCTAAGGAACCGCATAGTATCAGTTTCTCTATAAATTTGGAATAGAAAAACTTTAGCTGTTGGCTGTTAGCTATTAGCCAAAAGCCAAAGTAGGGGCTTTAGCCCCGTAACAGCCAAAGTAGGGGCTTTAGCCCCGTAACAGCCAAAGTTTATTCCAGCCTGATTTTGCTGATGACCGGATAATGGTCACTGTCTTTCTGGATGCGGTCAATCCATGTGTACAAGGGGGTAATGTTCCGGCTGCAGAATATGTGATCAATGCGATAATAGAGTCTGTGCTCGTGATAAGTTATGCCCATTCCAACGCCGGATTTGGCATATGCATCGTTCATGAACCGGTTGAATACCCGGTAGGAATATGAGAGAGGGGTGTCATTAAAATCGCCGCAAACAATCAGGTACTTTGCTGTCTCGCTACGGGCACGATCGGCTATTAGACGGGCCTGACCGGCTCTTTGAGATGTTGATTCCAGAAGGTTCTTGAGTACTTTCTTGGATGCCTTATAGTGCGTGCTGTCAGTAGGATTCTTTATAAACTGGTGATATTCCGATATTTCGGTCTCTTTAAGTTGATTGGACTGCAGGTGGCAGTTATATACGGCCAGCGTGTCACCTCCAATCAGAATTCTAAGATACTGGCACCCGTTGCCGGAATTCTCAAAACTTATTGATTCGTTTTTGATAATAGGATATTTTGAGAAACATGCCATATCCGATGATCCTGGCGCAGTTTGGATATGAGGATACAAGGCTTTTATCTTTTTTTCACCGGCAGCCTTTTTCATGACATCCTTGGATGCCTCCTGAAGAAACACAATGTCGGCATTCAAATCAAGCGTATACATTAAGACAGGATTGTTTGTTGTCCAGTCTTTGTTGTCGTCCATGCCAAACCCTTCGGTGTTGTAGGTTACAATGGTAATGTATGGATCCTGGACTTTATCGGCTTTAAGAAAGTGCAGAGGAAAGTATTTCAGCGTTGGAAACAGGCATATAAGAATGGTGACTATAGGAACCAGAGCTCCTTTTTTCCAAGTAAGCAACCATAGGACAAGGAACACAAAATTAAAGAGATAAAGGAAGGGAAATGCAAGTCCGGAAAGCGATGCAAACGGCCAACGGCCTATCGGGGCCGCCATTGATCCGTAACAGCTGAATATGAGCAGCAATGCCGTGATTATGTTGACGGCCAGCAACGGATATGCTACCAGTTTCCCTATCAGTTTCATTTTTTGTTGCTGATTTTATCGTTGAGCCATACAGCCACCTTTGTGACCGGCGTTGTGATATCCTTACCTTTGCCAAGCATGCGGTTAAAGAGCCAACCTATAGCTACTCCACCCATATGTGCGGCATCATAGGCCGGACTTACGTGTGGCAAAAGCGCTATGTCAACCAGGGCGAGTGCTATCACTATGTACTTGATCTTGACAGGACCTATAAGAGGTATGGGCTCGGTGCTGTTAGGAGCACGGAATGCAAGTGCGGTACAAAACGCCAGGATGCATACCGAACATAGTGGAATACTTTGTACCCAATCCTTGAGCTGAAGCGACGGAAACAGTAAAAAAATACCGCTGAAAACGACCATTCCTGCAATTCCACCCAGAATATAGAGACCCCTTAGATGATTGGATGTAAAGTAGCGCAGGAATACACCTCCCAGCCAGTAAAGGGTAAGCATGTTGAACATAAGGTGCCACATTCCCCAACTGGAAAAGAGCGATGTAGCCAGACACCAGGGCCTGAATGCGATAGTGTAAGGACTCCATGGGTAGTAGCATACCAGAAAGGCATATTTGTCCTGGCCAAAAGAGAACAGTATGAAAGAAATGTCAAGAAAAAGCAGTATTACATACATACCGCAGTTGATGAACAGCAGACGTGTCAGTACATCGCCTGTCTTGAACTTTATCTTTAGTTCCTCAAGGATATCCATTACCAGGTAAATTTAATATGATTGTCTTTACGGTCTTTATGTTTCCAGTATAACAGGACCAGAAATCCGGCCAGCATTCCGCCCAGATGTGCAAAGTGTGCTACGTTATCGGCGGCGCTGTTGCGTAGTCCAAGCCCCAGTTCCAGAACTATATATCCGATTACCAGCCATTTGGCCTTGATGGGGAAAGGGATTGGTATTATGAACAACTGGTTGTTGGGATATGTCATGCCATAACCCAGCAGTATACCATATACGGCTCCCGATGCTCCGACTGTAAGGATCTGGTCCAGATATTGTGTCATGGGGATAGTCAAACCGTTGCCTATTGCCACCACCTGGTAATTGGAATAGACCAACAAATAGTGTACATACTGGCACAGTTCCTGTGTAAGTCCTGCACCTATTCCACAAATCAGGTAGAACAAAAGGAACCGCTTGGAACCCCATTCCATTTCCATTACCCGACCAAACATCCATACTGCAAACATATTAAAGAAAATATGCTGGAAACCGTCATGCAGGAATATGTAGGTGACAAGCTGCCATATTTTGAAACTCGGGGCAAGAAAGAAATGCAACCCGAACAGTTTGTGCAGGTCTATTCCGTATTTGGCCAGTGCCATGGTGCCCATCCAGCAAAGCACGTTGATGATGAGCAGATTTTTTGTTATGGGTGGTAGTTTATTCATACTCTATTCATAAACTATGTTATGAGCCGCAAAAGTAGCCATTTTTTCAGTAACTTTGCGGTCCATAATACTATAATATGAAAATAGAGAATTTGGTTGCTGAAAAGACCGTGCAGGCCATCAAGGCACTTTACGGTCAGGAGATAGAGGCCTCATCGGTCCAGGTGCAGAAAACTAAGAAGGAGTTTGAGGGTCACCTTACCATAGTGGTATTCCCGTATCTTAAGATGTCCCGTAAGGGTCCTGAGCAGACTGCAGGTGAGATTGGAGTGTGGCTTAAGGAGAATGTTGAGGAGATAAGTTCCTACAATGTGATTAAAGGTTTCCTTAACCTTGTAATCTCCACATCGGCGTGGATGGATATGCTTAATGATATCAATGCCGATGCATCTTTTGGTCTTAAAAAGGCAACCGATGACTCTCCGTTGGTCATGATAGAGTATTCCAGCCCCAATACCAACAAGCCCCTGCATCTTGGGCATGTACGTAATAACCTGTTGGGAGGCGCTCTGTCAAATGTAATGGCTGCAAACGGCTATAAGGTAGTAAAGACCAACATAGTCAACGACCGCGGCATTCATATCTGCAAATCAATGCTGGCTTGGCTCAAGTGGGGCAACGGTGCTACACCCGAATCCACCGGTAAAAAGGGTGATCACCTGATTGGTGACTACTATGTGGAGTTTGACAAGCATTTCCGTGCCGAGGTAAAGAGCCTGCTGCCCGCCAACTATGACCAACTGGACGAGAAGGCTCAGGAGGAGGCTAAGGCCAAGGCCGAGAAGGAGTCTCCGCTGATGCAGGAGGCACATGCCATGCTGGTTAAGTGGGAGGCTGGCGATCCTGAGGTGCGTGCCCTATGGGAGCGCATGAACAGTTGGGTATATGCCGGATTCGATGAGACATACAAGCGTCTGGGCGTAAGTTTTGACAAGATATATTACGAGTCACAGACCTATCTGGAGGGTAAGAAAACAGTTATGGAAGGTTTGGAAAAGGGTCTGTTCTTCCGCAAGGAGGACGGCTCCGTATGGGCCGACCTGGCCGAGAATGGTTTGGACCAGAAACTGTTGCTCCGCAGTGACGGCACATCGGTCTACATGACTCAGGATATAGGTACGGCTCAGCTCCGTTTCAAGGATTTCCCAATTGACCGCATGATTTATGTGGTTGGCAACGAGCAGAACTATCACTTCCAGGTGCTCTCAATACTGCTTGACCGTCTGGGATTCAAGTGGGGCAAGGATTTGGTACATTTCTCATATGGAATGGTTGAACTGCCCGAGGGCAAGATGAAGAGCCGCGAGGGTACTGTGGTCGATGCCGATGACCTGATGGACGAGATGATTGAGACAGCTCGTGCCACATCGGCCGAACTTGGCAAGCTGGACGGTTTGACCAAGGAGGAGCAGGATGAGATTATGCGCATTGTGGGTATGGGTGCTCTCAAGTATTTTATTCTTAAGGTCGATGCCCGCAAGAACATGACATTCAATCCTAAGGAATCAATCGACTTTAACGGCAATACCGGTCCGTTCATCCAGTATACTTATGCCCGTATCCGCTCTATAATGCGTAAGGCAGCCGATGAGGGAATAAAGCTGGAGAACAAACTATATGCCGATGAAAAGTTCCAGATATCTGAAAAGGAGATAGGACTTATTCAGCTGCTTAACGGCTTTGGTGACGTGGTCCGTCAGGCTGCCGATGACTACAACCCGTCGGTCATTGCCAATTACTGCTATGACCTGGCCAAGGAGTTCAACCAGTTCTATCATGACTTTAGCATAATGCATGAGCCTAGCCGTGATCTTAAGATGTTCCGTCTGGTCCTGGCTCAGAATGTTGGCAAGATCATCAAGCTTGGCACCGGCCTGCTGGGAATTGAAGTTCCTGAGAGAATGTAAAAAAGCTATATGGCACAGAAATTCTATGTTGTTTGGATTGGGTTGAATCCCGGGGTATATGACTCCTGGGAGGCCTGCAAGCAACAGGTAGAAGGATGGAAAGGTGCCGTATACAAAGGGTTTGATACACGTCAGGAGGCCGAGGAGGCAATAAACCTTCCGCCCGAGAACTATATAGAGAAAAAGACTCCTGAACATAAAGGCGGGCGCAAAAAGAAAGAAAAGCCCATTCCACCGGAGGTTATCCGGCAAGCATTGACTGTTGATGCGGCCTGCAGCGGGAATCCCGGACAGATGGAATACCGCGCCGTATATCTGGGCGATATGGAGGAAAAGTTCCATTTCGGTCCCATTCTGGGTACCAATAACATTGGAGAATTCCTTGCAATTGTTCATGCCTTGGCCCTTTACAAGAGCCGTGGGCTGGACTGGCCACTTTACAGTGACAGCCGTAACGCCATAGACTGGGTGCAAAAGAAACAGTGCCGTACCAAACTGGAACGCACGCCCGAGACTGAGGCGGTGTTTGAGCGTATAGAGAGTGCCGAGCGCTGGCTCAAGGAGAACAGTTTTTCCAACAGGATCATTAAATGGGACACAAAAAAGTGGGGTGAGATTCCTGCCGATTTTGGACGTAAATAATAAGCTATGCGTGTCAATTCCATAAAATTAAGCCGCTTGTGGGTGCTACTTTGGCACTACATAAGCCTTGTGCTCATTTTTATGATTGAAAAGCCCCTATTTATGCTGTATGCTGGCGGATCCGGTCATCATTACGGCATAAAAGACTACATCAAGGTTGTATGGCATGGCCTTTCCATTGACTTTGCCGTGGCCGGATACCTGACGGTTTTTCCATTGCTGCTAATCGTTATAGGAATCTGGATTTCATCTTTTCCCGTTAAGAGGATAATGCAGGTTTACGATGCCCTCATATCACTTTTGCTGTCGCTCATTTTTGTTGGCGATACAGCTCTCTATCCGTTTTGGGGATTCAAGCTTGACGCATCGGTCCTGTTTTATCTAAGAACGCCTAAAGAGGCGGTGGCCAGCGTTTCGCCCTGGATGGTGGTTATAGGGATAATCTTAATCCTGTTGTTTGCCTGGATAATGTACAGAATATTGACCAAACCGTTAAAGGTGTCCGATTTTCCTTACAGAAAGGTCATTATCAGGATTCCGGTAACCTTATTCTATTCACTGCTGGCCGGCCCGCTGTTCCTGGCTATCAGGGGAGGTTTGACTGCATCGACCATGAATGTGGGTCATGCATACTTTACTACCGACCAGTTCCTGAACCATTCGGCGGTTAATCCGGGGTTCAGCATGCTGAGTTCCATCAGCAAGACATCGGACTACTCACAGTGGTATGATTATTTAGATGAGCAGCAGCGCCAGGAGTATTTTGACGGTCTGTACAATACCGATGATGTTGACACCGAAATCCTTTTGAATACCGATAGGCCAAACATTGTGTTGTTGGTCCTGGAGGGTTTTGGAGGTGATTTTGTGAATGCCATAAGCGGTCGTCCCGATGTATCGCCGCGCATTGACAGCCTTATTAAGGAGGGCATATTTTTCAGCAACTGTTATGCCGGCAGTTTCCGTACTGACAGGGGATTGGTTTGTGTAATGAACGGACACCCCGGATTGCCTATGACCTCCATAATGAAACTACCTGTAAAAAGTTCCAAACTACCTTCAATTCCCGGAAAACTGGCCCAGAAGGGTTATTCCACTTACTTTTTGTATGGCGGCGACATAAACTTTACAAACATGCAGAGTTGGCTCTATTCCAGCGGTTTTGGCCACATTACATCGCAGAATGACTTTACCGTCCAGGAAAGAAAGGCAAATGCCTGGGGTGTTAACGACCATGTTACGTTCAACCGTCTTTTAAATGACATTAAGAACTATAAGGATTCCCTCTGGATGGCCGGTATGTTAAGCATTAGCAGCCATGAACCGTTTGAGGTACCGTATCATAGGCTTGACGATGAGATATGCAACGCTTTTGCCTATACGGACAGTTGTCTGGGCGCATTTGTTGACAGTCTTCGCTCTTCGGCCCTTTGGGATAACCTTTTGTTGGTAATTACTCCCGATCACGGGTTCCGATATCCTCAGGAGGGATTCGCATTTGACCCGCATGTACATCATATTCCGGTACTTTGGTTGGGAGGCGCGGTCAGGGAGCCTAAGATTATTGACAAGTTTACGTCCCAGACCGATATAGCCGCAACATTATTGGCTCAGTTGGGAATTGATCACAGTGACTTTCTTTTCAGCAGGAATGTGCTGTCGGGATCTTATACCTATCCGTTCTCTTTCTATACGTTCTCAAACGGACTGTGCTTTATTGACAGTACGGGCGTAACGCTTTTTGACGATGATTCGGGCAATTGTCTGATTAATGACCCGGAGGGGGCTGATTTGCGCCTGAACCGCGGCAAGGCCATCCTTCAGACCTTGTACGATGACCTTGAAGCCCGTTAAAAATTAAAGAAATAGTTCATAAAGAAATTCCAGAACGTTACCACTCCCGTTGCAAACAGTTTTGACAGGTAAAAGTTCCATTTAATCTTTCCGTGCAAAAGGAATACGGTAAGGCTGTTTATTCCCAGACCTATAACCGAAATCAGCAGGAAACGCAGATACTGTGTTGATGTGTCACCCACAGTACCCTGGAATGTCCACATCCTGTTAAGGAAAAAGTTGCTTGTGGCCGCGCACAGAAAACCCATGGCGTTGGCAATGTACTTGTTAAAGTGCATCAGTTCCTTGAACAGCCATGTAATGCCAAAGTCCACGAATACTCCCGAACCTCCTACAATACAGAATCTTATAAACTTTACTATCATTTCTTTACTTTGGTTTTTGTGGGGATACAATTGAACCAGTAAGCGCAGATGCCGGATTTGAATGCAAAACCGGTACTGTATTCCCGGCCTGCCAGTTCATCGGGTACAGTAAAGACGAATGTCTTTTTAACGCTTTGACCAGGCTGAACGGTTAGTTCAATGCCCGTGTCATATTCAAAAAAGTCATATCTGGCCCATTTCCAGATCATGACCAATCTGGTTTGTGGGCCTGTTGAAACAGGATAGTCATACGGATTGGTAACCGTCATGTCAATTGACAGCTTTTGACCGCACTCAAGTTTTGGAGCAATACCGTTAAACCGGACATCCAAAAGTCTGACAGGTCTAAAGTCGGGGCATTCAAGCCAGTAATAATCACTGCCGTTTGCCAACGTGGCGGAATCGGTCGCAATACTGGAATCGCACTGTATAAGAACAGTCTGACCGGCAAATTCAGTGTCATAGTCAAGGAATTGCCACTGGTGGGTGCGATATGACATTTCGGGTTCGCAATAGGTTTTGCCGCCTGTATAATAGCGGTATTTTGCAGCGTGGCTGTAGTTGCCGTTAAAGATCAGAGGACGTCCTTTTGCCATTTGGTATAGCTGGGCATATGATTCCTCGTTGTTGAATATCTCATATTCTATTTTCAGGGGATTGAACGCCATTTCAAGTCGGAACAGGAATATCAGCACCAACGTCACTGTACCGGCCCTCATGACAAACCTGTATGTCCTGGAATGCTTTCGGCAATAGTCAAACATTACATATATTATGCCAAAAGTACACGCAATTACCCACTGAGGCTGTACGTATCCCCTTATTGATGATAAGAGGAAAAAGCCGATGAAAAGGACCGGAAGCCAACGCAGATACCTTTGGGTGTCATTCTTTGGATTGTTCTTGCGCCAGGCCTGAACAAATATGGGGACAAAGAACGGATTGAACACCACAAGCATATTGACTATATATGTTATCAGCTCGTCAAACTCAAAAGTGCTGTTCCTGCCGGACAGATGGTAAGCAAACGATGCCCAGTTGTGGTCATACTGCCATTTAAGGTGGGGCAGGAACAGGATCAGGGCCAGAATGCCAGCCAGGTAGAACTTGGGCTTTTTTAGAATCCACGGAGCGGTACATAATGAGAACAGTACAACCAGCGCACCGTGATACTTGCTGTATGCCATGAATGCCATGGCCAGTCCAAGCCCTATCCAAGCAGTATTCTTTCCTTTTGTAAAACGGTCAAATGCCAACAGATAGCAGGCCGTCGAAATCATTAACGGACCGTCAGGAACGGCAATGAAACCGTACAGCTGAAGCATGAGAACCGTTGCCGAAAGCATTACAAACAGCTTGGAGTCACGCGTATCGGTTGATTCCTCATCGGGCCTTATCAATGTCCATAGTATCCATAGATATATGGGCTGGAGAATGGTAAAGAACAGACGGACACACAGGCTGCCTTTCCCAAACAGCATGCCTAGCCAGACCAGTACGGCAGTTACCGGAGGATGGTCAAAATATCCCCAGTCAAGGTTGTCGGCAAACAGCACATAATAAGCCTCATCATTGGCAAGGCCTGTAAAATGGGCCTGCAATAAGTTTACCACAAACCATACGGCAAGCCATGCCAGAACAATGCCGTCATTTTTACTCCATCTTGCTTTTCTATTTGTTGACAGATCCATAGGAGATATCAGAATCAGCGTTTCTTAAAGAAGTCTGCAGGTTCAAAACGGTACTTGACGGTAATCATTTGCTGATGATGAATAGGGGTGTCGGGAGTAAAATGGATATTCCAGTTAAAGCCGAACGCTATATTTCCGTCATCATAGAACTGAATGCCCATACGCGTCTTGTTGTAGAATGTGTGGTTGTAGAACGGATCGCTGCGGTGGAACTGTATTCCGGCATCCGGGTCATGAAGGAATTCCTGCTGGCAGTCGCCCTTGTAAAACGTACTCTGCACGTTGAACCATTTCCATCCGGCCTCAATCTTGCCCAGAAATCCAAAATATTTGTTCCAGTCCGGGAACGTACGGCATCGGATTCCTGATCCAAGCAGTCCTCCTTCCAGTTTCAGGACTGTGTTGGCTGGCATGAATTCTGAAAAGTCAAACCTTATCCACGGATTGAACATGAACTTTTCATAAAGAGAGTGTCCCGGTTCAATGGAGCCTGCAAAGTGAGTCAGAGCGGCATAATAACCTACGCTTACGAATGAAAGATTGTACTGAAGGTCATTTACTATGCGGAATGCTTCGCGGTCATACATTCTTTGGCGACTGAACCAGTTGCAGTACAGTTCAACCTCAAGGTCCGAACCGTAATACTGAATGAGCGTTCCGCCGATTACGGGTTCAAAGAATGCAATTGAATCATACAGGAATGCATCGGGAAGCTGACGCTGCAGATGAGTGCGCGGTATGTTACCGAACGACGCGGACCACTTGTCCTGCGTAAACTTGTAGTATAATACAGGGGTGGGGTCAATGTCTCCCTTTGATCCGAATTCCCATATCTTGGATACGCCTCCCATAATAAGATGGTTGCCGCGCTCAATTCCAATCTCGGGGGTAAGGCGCATTCCATAAATGGTTTGCGGCATTACATCGCCCTTGAATTCCCTATTGTCAAATAGTCCGTCAAAAGCGAGATTGAATTTAAGTCCTTCGGCCTTAACCGGAAGTATGGCGGTAACAATAGTAAGCGCCACCAATAATACATTGCGTCCTGATAGTACCATTGTATTGTTTTTTTCCAAAGATAGTGAATAAACCATTAATTGCCGCGATTTATCGTTGGGTGCTCCTTGAGCCACCCTTGATAGCCTTCCCAAGTCCTCTTCCATCGGTTGTGGGTCCACAGCCACAGTTCGGGGCATTTATTTATGTTTTCTTCGAGCAGTCTCATGTATTTTTCGGTCACTGCGTACTCGGGCAGGTCTTTTGTGTGGTCAAACATCATGGTTATGTCACAACGGTAATAACCACGGCGTTTGCGCGTAATGTTCATATACCACACTTGCGCATCCAGTTTTCTTGAAATGCGCTCGGTTCCGGTAAATACGGGGGTGTTCTGGTTCATGAACTGTGTCCAGTAGTGAATGTTCCAATACAGCGGAACCTGATCGGCTATCATACCTATAAAGAAGGTATTGCCACTGTTCCGGCACTCTATCAGGCGGCGCATTACATGTTCCATAGGAATGTTCTCGGTTCCAAACCTGCTGCGCAGTTTGAGCATTAACAGGTCCATGGTCTTGTTTTCAAGCCTGTGATATACCTGTCCGCCAAGAAAGTTGTCCACATCCTTAAAATAGAGTTTCATGGATGGAATCCACTCCCAGTTTCCTACGTGTCCCAGATAACCAAATCCTGACCTTCCTTTAAGCGTTTGCTCCACTATCTTGTCACAGCCGGTTATTTCCATGTGCCGTTTTATCCACTTTTCTCCAACCGATGCGGTTTTAAGGCTTTCCATGATCTGACACCCAAACTGGTAGTAAAAACGTCGTTCAGTACGGCGTAGCCATTTTTTGTCCTTGTCAGGAAAGGCCATGGACAGGTTTTTGCGCACAATCTTTTTGCGGTATCTGAGTGGCGGGAACAGGTACATAAGGAGCCATACAATATCCGAAAACAGATACAGCACATTTAGAGGGAGCAACGAAAACACCCAAATAATACCGTAAAGAACATTAGATAGTATTTTTGCCATAATCAGAATGTGAAATTGAATCTTGCGCCCAGAACAAACGAGCGCCAAACCTTATCATAATAGTCCAATCCTCCGTGAACGGAAATACTTGAGAATGCCGATGTCCTGACAGTCATTCCCAGGTTTCCATAGCAGTGCATTCCGGCAGGAATATCCCATTCCAACGGCTGATTGCCGGAGTCCAGGAAACTGTAGCTGTTGGTTTTAGGCGAATAACCGGCAATAGCCTGTCCGTTAAGGGTTATCCTGCTTATGATGGGTATGTCCAGGTCAAATCCGGCGCCAACGGTATATACATCGGCCACGCTTCCCATATGGGGCAGGTAAATGTCGTCGCTGCCTGTCCATTTCATCTGGGTCAGGCCTGCGCGCAGGGTAGGGCCAATGTACCATGGCATCCAGGTTGCATCTATGCCTATGGAGCAGGCGGGCTTTGTGTCAGGATTACCGTATCCTTGCGACGTGAACACGTCGGCACCAATGCTATAGTCCGAATACAGACCGAATTTCCAATGTGTTGTTTCATCAATATCCTGCACTACTACCGGCCGTTTAAGACCATGCTCTCCAAAAATGCAGTCTGTCAGATAATATGCAACCTGCGTGGTAAAAATACCCAATGCGGCTCCTCCCAGGACATCGGAACACCAATGACGGTCCGAAATTATACGGCAAAAACCGGTAGATGCAGCTAAACCGTAACCGCAAACGCTTATCCAGGGGCTTACCGTCTGACCGTACTCGTTATGGAGCATCTGGGCACATACAAATGCAGTTGCGGTATGTCCTGACGGGTACGAATTCCGGGTTGATCCGTCGGGACGTTCCCTGCCCACCGCTATTTTTGTAGTCTGGTTTACCGAAACGCACAAAACTGTCGATATAATGCCGGCCGTTATCATTCGTGGCCAGTCGCTGCGCCCCTCCAGTCCCGATAACTTAAGGGCAAACAGAACAGCGGCAGGCGAAAACTGCACATAATCCGCAGCCTTGAGTGATGGCGATTTCAAGGTACCAAGCTGTACTATACTTTTGTCAAGTTTATAGTCATCAAACAGAAAGCTTGTAGCCAGCAATCCTGCGGGTAGCAGTGAGGTCTGTGCAAAGGATTCCGGTCGATATGCAATGCTTGTGGCATCCTTTGGAAGGGAAATGTTATGGGAATAGTCAATCCGGTTGAGCGGCATGTACGGCTTAAAGGGGTTTATTGCGGCCTGGACACCCGTAAACGGGAGCAGAGAAAGAATGATGGCGCACAATAATTTTTCCATAGAACGTACCTGTTGATAACTGACATGCAAAGTTATTTAATAATCACTCATTCTGGCGATTTTACGCGGTTAAATTTGTATCTTCGCAGTCCGAATACACAAATGTGCAGGTTGATATGAAAGAACTTTTTGTTTTTCTAAGACGTTTTATCCGTCCATATCGTAAGAATCTTATAGGCAGTGTGGCCTTTAACCTTCTTTCGGCATTGCTGAATGTGTTCTCGTTCGCTCTGATTGTCCCAATCTTACAGATACTGTTCAAAATTAACGAGACTGTTTACGAGTATATTCCTGTTAGTTGGGGAATGGGTCTGGATGCAATGGGACGTGCCTTAAGTAACAACTTTTTCTACAAGGTTACCCAATTCATTGTAAATCACGGCGAGTCAAATACTCTTTTGGTGCTTGGTCTTGTACTAATAGTCATGACTTTTTTCAAGACAGCCTGTTATTTTGGTTCATCGGCCGTCATGGTTTCTTTGAGAACGGGCGTTGTACGTGACCTTAGGGTAGACATTTATAACAAAGTCCTGAGCTTGCCAATGAGTTTCTTTTCAAAGGAGCGCAAAGGTGATATCATTACAAGGATGAGTGCCGATGTATCGGAGATTGACGGCTCTATTGCCCAGTCGCTGGACATGCTCATAAAGAACCCTATCCTGATAGTGGTTTACATGACTACCCTGTTCGTGATAAGTTGGCAGCTTACCCTCTTTACAATACTTGTAGGTCCGCTTATCATTTGGATCATGGGCGTGATTGGCCGTAAGCTCAAGGCCACTTCGCTTGAGGTGCAGGAACGTTGGAGCGATACTCTTTCACAGATGGAGGAGACTCTGGGAGGCCTTAGGATAATCAAGGCTTTCCTGGCCGAAGACAAGATGTCGGACCGTTTTGTGAATACCAGCAACAAATTAAGGAGGTCATCCAACAGGGTAAGTCTGCGTCAGGCATTGGCTCATCCGGTAAGCGAGTTTATGGGAACCGCTCTGATTGCCATTGTAATATGGTACGGCGGAACATTGATTTTGGACGATGAATCATCAATAAGCGCTTCAAAGTTCATATGGTATCTGTCCATACTTTATAGCGTGATTAACCCCATCAAGGATTTTTCAAAAGCCGGTTATGCAATTCCCAAGGGTATGGCATCGGTAGAACGAATTGATAAGATTTTGTTGGCCGAAAACACCATATCGGAACCCCAGAACGCCGTTAAGCTGGACGGATTCAATAATGAAATCAGGTATAAAGGCGTATCGTTCTCTTATGAGGCTGACCGCGAGGTCCTTCATGATATAGACCTTACCATTCCCAGAGGCAAGACAATTGCGCTTGTGGGCCAGTCAGGTTCCGGTAAATCCACTTTGGTTGACCTGCTGCCCCGATTCTATGATGTCACTGACGGATCCATATCAATTGACGGTCATGACATAAGGGATATCTCGCTCAAGTCATTACGCGGCATTATGGGAAATGTCAACCAGGAGGCTATCCTGTTCAATGACACTTTCTACAACAACATAACGTTCGGTGTAAAGGATGCAACCCGCGAACAGGTAATTGCTGCAGCCAAGATTGCCAATGCGCATGACTTTATAATGGAAACGGAGAACGGCTACGATACAAACATAGGTGACCGTGGATGCCTGCTTTCGGGAGGTCAGCGTCAGCGTGTGAGCATTGCCCGTGCCATTCTAAAGAATCCGCCTATCCTGATCCTTGATGAGGCTACCAGTGCGTTGGATACAGAGTCCGAACGTTTGGTACAGGAGGCCCTGGAAAGACTAATGAAGGATCGTACCACAATAGCTATAGCACACAGGCTTTCAACTATCAAGAATGCCGATGAAATATGCGTCATGCAGGAGGGAAAGATAGTGGAGCGTGGTACTCATGAACAGCTGATAGCAATGAACGGCTATTACAAGAAACTTCATGACATGCAGCAGCTTTAAGGATGTTATTTCACTCAACAATATGGTAAAGATAGGAACTCCGCTTACAAAAGTCGCCAAGAAGGCGCTTCTGTGCGGCTCAGGTGAACTGGGAAAGGAGGTTGCAATTGAGTTGCAGCGTTATGGTGTCGAGGTTATTGCCCTTGACAGGTACGAAAACGCCCCTGCAATGCAGGTGGCTCACCGCAGTTATGTACTCTCAATGCTTGACGGTGCCCGTCTGCGTGAGATTATTGAAAAGGAAAAACCGGATATGATTATCCCTGAGGTGGAGGCTATAGCCACACCTACTCTGGTTCAACTTGAGAAAGAGGGTTACAACGTAATCCCCACGGCAAATGCCACATTCCTTACTATGAACCGTAAGGGTATCCGTCAGCTGGCTCATGAAAAACTGGGCCTTCCCACTTCCAATTACCGTTTTGCCGCTACCCGTGAGGAGTTCGATGCCGCCATCAAGGAAATAGGTACTCCATGCGTTGTTAAGCCTATAATGAGTTCATCGGGTCACGGCCAGAGTGTATGCAAGACACCTGCCGATGCCGATGCTTCGTGGAAGATTGCCCAGGAGGGCGGTCGCGCCGGAGGCGGTGAGGTTATTGTTGAGGGATTCGTAAAGTTTGATTATGAGATTACTCTGCTCACCGTACGTCACAGCGGCGGCACTACATTCCTGAACCCCATTGGTCACCATCAGGTTGACGGTGACTACCGTGAGTCATGGCAGGCTCAGCCCATGAGCGACAAGGCTCTGGCTCAGGCACAGGATATAGCCAAGAAGATAACCGATGCCCTGGGTGGTTACGGCATTTTTGGCGTAGAGATGTTCATTTGTGGCGATAACGTGCTGTTCAGCGAGGTTTCACCCCGTCCGCATGATACCGGTATGGTAACCATGATTTCGCAGGACCTTTCGGAATTTGCACTTCATGCACGTGCCGTGCTGGGTCTTCCTATTCCCAAGATCAATTTCTTTGGCCCCAGCGCATCAAAGGCTATCGTTGTTGAGGGTGATACCACAATGATTGAGTTTGAGAACGTTGACGAGATACTTTCCGAGCCCGATGTCCAGGTTCGCTTCTTTGGCAAGCCGTTCATTAAGGGACACCGTCGTATGGGTGTTATCCTGGCTCGCGCCGAGAGCGTTGAGAAGGCTCTGGAAAAAGTGGAGCGCGCTTACGCTAAGCTGAAAGTCAAGGTTTACTGAGCAATTTGAGCCATTGGGGACGGTTCCGTTTGGCCCGTTTGTTAAAAACGAGCCAAACGGAACCGTCCCCAATGGTATCACTTTGAGGTCATGTAGATGAGATATTGCTGGATGATGGCCTTGAGATGTTTTTGCATCTCCTCTTCCAGTTCGGGCTGTGTCCCCTTAAGATTGTTTTTTAGCGTGGGGTCCTGTTTGTATGCGTAAAGGCCTGTCTCACGCTCACCGTCAAACTGGAGCAGGTAATCACCTTTGTAGTATGAGTAAAGGCCGTTCTGAAGATTTGCGGCCCAGGTGTCTTTATCGGGTGTATTAAACAGGTCCTGCCCAAAACTAATATAGGGCTTGTTGTATCCCAGATAGCCCAGGATGGAGGGCGTAATGTCTGACTGCTGGGCAATGGCATCCCTCTGCCCGGTCAGACCGTAAGCCGGACAATAAAATATGATAGGTACCCTAAAGTTACCGTAATCGGACTGATAGTCGGGATGCTCCGTCAGGTTTGTATGGTCGGCAGTGAGCACAAACAGGGTGTTGTTGAACCAGGGTTGCCTTGAAGCTTTCTCAAAAAAGAGTTTCAGGGCGTGGTCCGAATAGCGGATTCCGCGGTAAATAGGCAGATTCCCTTCAGGGGGATAAATGTTCTCATATCGCTTGGGAACATTGTACGGATGGTGCGATGAGGCGGTAAATGCCGATGCAAGGAACGGTTCGCGGAAAGTACCTATCATATCACACATGTAGTCCAGGAACTCCTCATCCCAAATTGCCCAATAACCGTCAAAAGCGGCTTTACCACCATACTGGGGCTTTTGGACAAACTCCTCCATCCCATAATAATCATTATAGCCTATCACCCTTGAGAATGACTGGAAACCCATGGATCCGTTGTCGGCCCCGTGAAAGAATGCGGAGTAGTACCCTTTGTTCCCCAGCTCCTTGGCAAGTCCCGAAATCTCCTTTGACATGATGGTTGGAGTAAGGAACAGGTGGTCCTTAAGCATGGGTATACCTGACAGGACCGATGGCATTGCGTCAATGCTTTTCCTTCCGTTGGCCAGTGATACAGTGAATGAAAGGGACTGGTTTATGAGCGAATCCATAAAAGGCGCGCAGTCATGAATACCCTCCATATTATTGGAATTCATGGCTCCTATATATTCAGAACCAAAACTCTCTAGGATTAGAACCACCACGTTTAACGGTCTGAAAACACCGTTGGAATCAGGGATTATTACAGGAGAGTATATCTGGTCCAACTCCTCCTGACTAAAATATGAGGGTACTTTCATGTCCTGGTTTGTCCAGGTTCTGATTACGCAGAACGGAGTGTTAAGGACAGATGCGGCCTGAGCTGGTGTGTTTACGTATTGATAAGCATTGCTCATGGTTATTGGCCTTATGTTGTGGGCCAGACCGCCGCGAATTCCGGCAATCATGCACACGGAAAATAGAGCCAGACAGCAAGAGCGGACAATGTAATACACATATGTCTTGTTATACTGCAGTATGACAGGTATTCTGATAAGCTTGCATAAGAGCCAGACTATCACAGCATAAATGATTACCAGATACCAGTTGGACAGCATGCTGTGCAGAATTATTGACGCAATCTGTCCGCCGCCCTCGTTGCTGAACTCGCTGAGTACCTGTAAGGTGCTGCGACAGCCGGTGTACTGATAATAGACCGTATCAACCAGGTTTGCCATTATGCCGGCCGATGCCATTACTATCAGAATGATTCTGGTCAGTTTGTACCACCAAAGCTTTTCCTTAAAGTGGAGTGGAAGCATCATAAGCACCACATAAATGGCGGACAGATACATTACTCCTGCAGTATCAAACACCAGTGATCCCTTAAGCATGGGCCAGAACAATCCGTCCATTGTGCCTTGCAGGGCATTCCGGTTGTAGAGTATAAAAATGGGATGACAAATAAGGAAAGCCAGAAACACCACAGCCACGTTCCTTAACATGATCATGAAAGGAGTTGTCATTACACCGGGGCTGGGATTGTTCCGGTTCATATCAGCGGTCTATTTTAAATCGTCGCGCAAAATCGGTACTTACGTAATTGGACGTACTCATACAGGCTTCGGTACCGAATTGAATTCCGTAACCAATCAGACGGCTCCACGTTTCATGGGTGATAAAGTCCAGATTGTTACGCATTATATCCTCCTTTATGATTCCGTAAATCATTCCGGCATTAAAATTGTCGCCGGCACCTATTGTGCTGACAGGAGTGATGGTCTGCGACCTGAAACAGTACTCGCGTTCCTGGTCAATTACAATTACGCCTTGCTTGCCGCGGGTGCAAATAAGGCGTGGGCAGTATCTTGAAGTCTCATTGTAAATTAGACTGCAGTCATCGTATCCAAAAATGTTTATAAAATCCTCGTGGCTGCCGCGAACTATATCCGCCAATGCAAAGTTTTCACGGAACGTATCGCGCAGACTTTCCACCTCGTGTGCATGGTTGTCCCTGAAATTCAGGTCATAGTATAGAATGGCACCCTGCTTTTTGGCATATTCAAGAAACGGTTTTACTTTACTCCTGAGAACAGGATTGAGCGAAAAATAAGCACCGAATGCAACAATGTCGTTCTCGTTTATGACCGGCATTTCAAAATCCAGCCGATTGTTGGGGTAATCCTTGTAAAAGCTGTAATGGGCGTCGTTGTTTTGGTCCAGATATGCCAGTGAAATGGCGGTTTTTTTACCCTGATAGCATGAAACGTAATCGGTGTTTATCCCGTTTTCATGCATGAACCGCAATATGTATTGACCCACATAGTCAGAGCCTATCTCGGTAATGAATGTGCAGTCCAAACCGGTTCGTCCAAGTGATATAAGCCCGTTAAAGACCGATCCGCCCGGCACGGCTGCCACAGGCTGATTATCCCTGAACAGGATATCGTAAATGGTTTCGCCTATGCCGATGATCTTTCTCATAACAGTTTTTTGGATCGTAATCCCAGATATCCGCCGTGATGACGTTTATTGTATTCCTCGACAGTAAAACCAATCTTTTTCATGGTTTCAACTACAAGAGCGTCACCTATCACGTTCATGACTGTGGTACTTGTGGTGGGTGCCAGACCCAAAGCACATACTTCGTCAGGTTTGCCTGTTGAAAGAACCACATCGGCCTGACGGGCAAGCGGGCTGTCTGTGTTGCCTGTAAGTACTATGAATTTAAGGGTCGGGTCAAGTTTCAGACTCAAATCCATAAGTTCAAGAACTTCTCTGGTCTTGCCGGAGTTTGATACCAGAAGGAACAGGTCGTTCTTTTGCAGGACTCCCAAGTCCCCGTGCTGTGCTTCGCTAGGATGCAGAAAAATTGATGGAGTTCCGGTAGAACTGAATGTGGTAGCCATATTCATTGCTATCTGTCCAGCCTTGCCCATTCCGCTTGTAATCAACTTTCCGTTCAACTCATGAACGTGGTGAACTATAAGGTTCACAGCCTGTTCGTATTCATCGCCAATAGGAATGTTCAGAATAGCCTGTGCTTCCCTTGCAACGATGTCTTTAATCGATTCAATCATGTCTGACTCTATGAATGATCCGTTATTTTTATCCTGCAAATATACAAAATTTTCGGATTGAATTAAAAACTTTGGCGTTGGCTTTGGCTTTGGCTTTTTAGCGGCGCTTTGCGCCAAATCTCACGCACTGAAAGCCCCACGCACCGGATGGCAGCCAACGCCAAGGCCAAAGCCAAAGTAAAAAATTGGTACGCGCGGCACGCGTAACACATTTTTTTACTATTTTTGCCGCAATTTATCCAAGAGGATTATTTTTTATTAGAGGTTTTATATTGTTTTAAAGATGAAAATTGTAACAAAAGAGTTCCAGCTTCCTGATGGAAGAACCATCAAACTGGAGACCGGGAAACTGGCCAAGCAAGCCGATGGAGCCGTGATGCTGACATGTGGCAAAACTATGCTCC
>CACWIN010000035.1 GCA_902760965.1 uncultured Bacteroidales bacterium
AATCGCGCATTTACGCAGTAAATGCGGCAATAGCTCAGTTGGTAGAGCACGACCTTGCCAAGGTCGGGGTCGCGAGTTCGAGTCTCGTTTGCCGCTCCATTTTTTTAAAGCAGCTATGCAGTTTTAGCTGCTTTTTTTGTTTAAACACAGCATGAAACGAATAACAGCATTACTTTTGTCATTTCTTTCCATATTGTGTTTGCAAGCCCAAACCAAACACACGGTCAGCGGCTACATTACAGACATATCCAGCAAAGAGACTCTCATAGGCGCAACTGTCCTTGACATACCAAGCGGCAAGGGCGCCATAACCAACGAATACGGTTTCTACTCCCTTACCCTACCCGCCGGGAATGTTGAGATCCGTACAGGATACGTAGGATACAAACCAACAATCATCCCGTTCAATCTGGTACGCGACACCGTAATCAACATAGATGTATCCGTAATTGACGAGTTATCCGAAGTAACAATCATTGGCAACCGCGAGATTCTGGGTGTGCGCGGTTCACAGATGAGTGCAGTTGATATTCCCATTGAGCAGATCAAGGCCGTACCGGCCATGTTTGGTGAGACCGATGTCCTTAAGGCACTGCAACTGCTGCCCGGTGTTCAGGCCGGCACCGAGGCTACCGCCGGCATTTACGTGCGCGGAGGCAATCCTGACGAGAACCTTTTGCTGCTTGATGGTGTTCCGGTATATAACGTCAACCACATGTTCGGTATGTTTTCGGTCTTTAATCCCGATGCCATAAAGAATGTAACACTTTATAAAGGCAGCTTCCCGGCGCACTATTACGGGCGTCTGTCATCGGTTGTTGACATCCGCATGAAAGACGGTGACCTGTACAACTACCATGGCAACGCATCCATAGGAGTTATTTCGTCAAAATTCAACGTTGAAGGACCTATTATAAAAGGTAAGACATCATTCAGCATATCGGCCCGACGTACATACTCTGACATCCTGCTCAACTCGGCACTTTGGCTCAACGAGAAACTGCACTTTACCGATACCGATGATGAAAGCATGGGTTATTACTTTTATGACCTGAATATAAAGATCAATCATAAGTTCAACGACAATGACCGCCTGTATCTTAGCTGGTACAGCGGCGATGATGACATATTCTTTGATTATAAAGGGTCCGAAGGTGTAGTTGACAACCGCACAAAACTGGACTGGCGTTGGGGCAACACCCTGGCTACAATCAGATGGAATCATGTCCTTGGCCCAAAACTGTTCATGGATGTTAGCGCCAACTACACCAAGTACCGCCACAAGATGGGCATAGATATAAACGAGGAGGATAATGTGACTGCCCACACCAGCAATATTGGCATAAGCATGAAATCGGGCATTTACGACCTTTCCGCCCGCGCTGATTTCCATTGGTCACCGTCATACAACCACGATGTAAGGTTTGGAGGCAGTTACACGCACCATGTCTTTACACCCGATGTAATAAATCTGGCTATTAATTCGGCTAATGGAACTGACAGCATAAGGGCTATGGACCTGGATCAGTCATATGGCTCACACGATGTAACCGGACATGAATACCAGTTATACATTGAGGACGACATGGAACTGACCGATTTAATCAAGGCCAATATAGGTGCAGGTTATGCGGCTTTCAACGTAAACGGGCGTCATTACCAGTCAATTGAGCCCAGAATAAGTGCCCGATTCCTCATAACCGATGAACTTTCCATTAAGACCGGTTACGCATACATGACACAGTATGTGCACCTTTTGTCAAACAATATGATTAACCTGCCTACCGACCTATGGGTGCCCGTCACGGATCAGGTTGAGCCTGAGCATTCGCACCAATGGGCCATTGGAGCTGCATACAGCGTAGACGGACTTGCCGATTTTACCCTTGAGGGATACTATAAACAGATGGACAACCTTCTGGAATACAAGGAGGGCTCCAGCTATATGACAGGCGATACGGACTGGCAGAACAAGGTTGCCATGGGACGAGGCTGGAGTTATGGCATTGAGTTCATGGCACAACGCTCCGTAGGCAGGTTCAATGGTTGGATATCATACACATGGAGCAAGTCACAACGTCTGTTTGACCGTCAGGACATGGTCATTAACGGTGGGCGGATATTCGATGCCAAGTATGACCGCCGTCATAAGCTGGACATTACATGCAACTATAAGTTCAGCGACCGGTTTGACATGTCGGCCACATGGCTTTTTGAGACCGGAAACTGCGGAACCATATACACCCAATACTACAACTCCGGCAACCTGATTGATGACGGTCATAGATACAGGACCTCCACATTGGGATATTATGACAACCGCAACAACTTCAGGCTAAGTCCAACGCACAGGCTTGACCTGGGATTCAACTGGCATAAGAACTACAACGACCGGATAAAAAGAACTATCAACCTGAGCATTTACAATGCTTACAACAACATGAACCCGTTCCTGGTCTACGTTTATACCGAGAGCAAAAAAGAGAACAATGAATATCACGAAGAGCGCACGCTCCGCCAGCTTACACTCTTCCCCATCCTTCCGTCGGTAAGTTACACCGTATCATTCTAAAGCCATGAATAATCTTAAGAACATATTACTTGTAATTACATCGGTACTCTTGACCGCATGCGTCAAGGATATTGAGTACAAGGGCCCCGACGGCAAAAGGATGCTCATAGTAAACAGCATAACTCCGGCCGGCAGTATCCCGGTATTTGAGATGAGCCACAGCGCATTCTTTCTGGATTCATACTACACCGGCAATGTTCTTGAAAGCGGAGTGGATGTAACCGTTACCATTAACGGCCAGGCAAAAAGCGCCTCTTACGTTGACAGTCTTAAGGGATATACCGACGGCCGTGTATTGAACCAGGGTGATATAATATCGGTACAGGCCAGCCACCCCCTGTATGGCTCTGTATATGCAACCGATACCGTGCCATACGCCCAGAATTGCATCATTACCGGATATAAAAAGAAATACGTTCCCGGAAAGACCATCGGCGAACTGTTTGACAAGTTCAGAAAGAAACACCAAATAAGAGCCGATTCGGCCTGGGTTGTTGAGATAGAGATTGGAGAGCGCAAGGATATCACCGATTACTATATCCTTACCATAGAGCCCACCATGACCTACTACATATTCAATGACACCTTAGGCTATTACGATACAATCACTGATACCATCCACTATAAGATACCTGCCAACACCAAGGTTATACTTGGCCAGGAGAGCGCCGCCACAGCCCTATTGGAGGATACCGAAGCCGACAGCCAGCTGGATCACGGCCTGAGTTTCTTTATCTTTGATGACCTGTACGTTAAGGAAAACAACAAGGTAAGTTTTGACCTGATTTTGGAAAAGCCCGATACCATAGCCTACATATATACCTACGATAAAGACAGCACAATAATTGACACCAAATCATATTCCATAGCCGACAAGCTGAAAGATGAGGTCAATTATAACGCCAACATAAAGCTCTACACCCTATCCCGCACCTATTACTACTATCACAAATCTGCAACAGATTTTAAAAGATCCCGCGTAAACTTCATGTCGGAACCCATAACCGTCCTGCACAACGTAACCGGAGGTGCCGGCATCCTGGCTACCTACGCAGAATGATGCCATTGGGGACGGTTCCGTTTGGCTCGTTTTTAACAAACGAGCCAAACGGAACCGTCCCCAATGGTACTATTTTCGGATGTCCTTGACGGATATCTCTACTTCATCGGAACAACGGATATCGTAGCTTAATATCACGTTGCCTTTTGAGTCTCTTGCATTAATGTTAAAGTATGGCCCGTGTTTCTTAACATCGGCACTTTCATCATTAAGCAGACTACCAATTCTTTCGGAACCAACAAAATTGCCAGTCTCTTTATTTATGAATGAAACTGTACACTCGTATAAAGATATTCCAGTCCTGTTGATAATTGTAATTTCTTTGTCATTATCACATGAAGCTAAAAACAGGCTCATACAAATGAGCAGGATTGATGACTTAATAAGGTTTCTCATATCATTCAATTTTTTACAAAGATATATAATTATAACTCTAGCCCTATACCATTGGGGACGGTTCCGTTTGGCCCGTTTTTAACAAACGGGCCAAACGGAACCGTCCCCAATGGCCCTAAAATTGTGAGAAGTTATGTTGGAAATCAATATAGCTGCCTTCATCATACCACCAATACCAATAGTAATAGGTTTGCAATAATGATGCTGTAAAATCATAGCCATCGGGATCTTTGATGATGGGATTGATGCCTAATGACAATATTACATATTTACCGGTAAACTTTCCAAAATAGTCTCCTCTGGGGTCGCTGTTTTTGAATGTGGGGTCTGCAGGAATCCATCCGTAAGCTGGAATATAGAACTCCGCTCTTATGTGATAGTCACTCTCTTGTGGCGAAATCATAACGATATGCCTGGACGGAATACCTTTTGCACGTAAAAGTGATATGAATACGGAGCAAAAATTTCCGCAATCACCAGTCTTGGTTTGCATCAGTTCAGTGATTGTGTGCATGTCTGTAAACTTCAATCCATATGTCATATGAGTGGCAGTCCACTCATAGCATCTCCTTGCATAATCTATCAAATTACCATTAGCCCTTATCCAAAGTCCATTGGCAACCGATACCACCTGCGGGTTGGTAGGATCTACCAAATCATTATCCTCAGTACCCAAATAATTAATGCACTCTATGGAGTTTGGGTCATAGGGTGGTATAGAGTCAATCCAATCTAAATTTGCTGTAACTTCGTATGCAACGGTTCTTATACTTTCCATAATGACTTTATTGCCCGATGGAGGTATATCAGATTCATATAAATCTGTCACCATGTATCTGTTTATACCGTCAGGGCAGTCATATACAGTTCCATCATATGTGTTGACTGATTGAATATCCTGATACAAATTTGATTTCGGCACAGGTAGAACAGTGTAGACTCGGCTCCATACGGTACCGGTGTAGTATAGACTGACAGAGTTTGTGATTGTGCCCGATGCGACTTGTTTTCTTTGGTAAATATATGGCCTTTGGCATATTCTGATAGATTGGGTCTTTTTACCGGGAGTTAATGAAACAGTACCGTTTCTAACCTTGCCGGTTGGATTATTTAAAGTAGTTATGGTAATGGTTTGGCTACCTGCATTACCTTCCGATGGTGACACGGAAAGCCAACTAACGTCTGTTTCCAAAGACCAATCTCCACTGGCGGTAAAAGAGACGGACGTAGAACCACCTGCGCCATTAATTACAGGTGCATCGGTTGACATATTACCAAACGTTATATCTATGCCTTCCTGAACAGAAACCTTGCATTGCGCTTGGACGCCACCCACTATAGCGGTTATTACAGCATCACCAACACTAACAGCTGTAACAGTTCCATTGTTGACTTTTGCAACGCTTGGTTTATCCGATTGCCAGATTATGGTCTTATCTGTAGCATTTTTAGGCTTAATTGAGACTGAAAGGGCGCATGAATCGCCTTTTATGATAATAACCTCTTTATGACTCAACGAAACAGAGGTTACATTTATCTTGATATCCTCATTGGTTTCTTTTTCACATGAAATAATACCAACAGTCAAGGCAACTATGGAAAGCAATGATAAAATCCTTTTCATCTTTATACATTTTTGCATCCGCAAATATAAACAAAAGCCAGATAGATCTAGTACCATTGGGGACGGTTCCGTTTGGCTCGTTTGTTAAAAACGAGCCAAACGGAACCGTCCCCAATGGCCTCATTTTTGATACTCTGCCTTTGCGTCGTTAAGCAGTTTGTTGAATGCCGCATCATTATGGAGGCGGGCTACCATGCATGCGGCCATAATGCGGGCGGCGGGTATATCGGTAGCCCAATACTGACCGGTAATGATGCCGCTCTCACCTATCTGATAACCACGTGTCAGGATATCATTTGCCTTGTCAGGAGCAATCTCGGTAAGTATGAGCGCTATACCCCAGCCTATCTCTGACTGGACCGATGGATATGATGAAACCTGAGAGTCGTTGGCATCGGCAAAAGGCTTGTCATTCAGCTGGACATAGGGGCGTTTGCGGAACTTAACCGAATTACCCAGATCCAGTGCGTTTCTTTGCAAAGCATTACGGCTTTCACTGATCAGAGAGGCAATAGCAGGAGTCTTTTTGGAGTCAATTTTTATACCCAAAGGCTCCGAGAATCCCTCCAGTATGGCATCGGCTGTAATGTCAGCGTCTTTCAACGCCTGGCTTCCACGCTGAGTGGTACGCTCAGCCTTTGCCGACATGTAACGCATCACATCACCCAGATAACGGTTGCTGGCAGTATCAACAGGAGCGCCCAGAATATGACGGCCATCGGGATACCTTAATATTTTGCCGGCCTTTTGGCCAATCTTTTCATAATACTCCACACGTGCAGCCTCCATATCCTTAATAAAATCAGGCACGGAATGCATGGCAGCAACACAGGCCGATGCACACAAATACCCGGCATTTACATCGCTCTGATAATGGGCCGACACAATTATGCGGCTCTCGCCATACTCAAATCCGCGGCGCAATATGGTATCCTGGAACTCCGGAGCCATCTCGGCCAGCACAAGGGCTGTAGCCATACCTCTGGTAGTATGTCCCGACGGATATGAACCGCTGGTACGCAGGCTCTCCAATCGGTCCGAACGGCCCGAAGGCAGTTCATTATACTGAATTACCGGACGTATGCGCATATACTTTTCCTTGGGATTCTTTGATGCCTGCTCGGCTGTATGGTAGCTGCGCGACATAAGATTATATATGGCAGGAGTCTCCGTACGGCTTATCTTTATACCTATTGCCTCCGAAAAAATCCTGGCCATCTCGGTTGTGCTAGATGCCGATTCCTGGCTGGCACGCTCGCCACGGTCAGTTGCACGAACGCTTTTACCCCATTGCCATTGTACAAAATCGTCAAGATAAGCAACGCTCGATGTATCGGGAGGAGCCGGAAGAAAAACGGCAGCATTTGGCTGATCCTCTCTCTGGATATATATATTCTGCGTATTGCTTCTCTGCGGGAACTGTGAGAAGGCACTCTGAACAGATATCAGCATTACAAACAATGCCAATATGTAACGGACTGTCTTTTTCATATCATTTGAGGATTATGTATTTAGCAAATTTAAGCAGAAGAGTTTTTTCTCCCAAATTTATAAAGCGGATAACTGCTTTGGTATCACCACCTGTACCCTCAACACTTATTACCGTTCCTATACCAAAACGCTCGTGCTCTATCACGTTGCCCTCGCTCAGCAAAGCAGGGCCATTGGGGACGGTTCCGTTTGGCTCTTTTTTAACAAATGAGCCAAACGGAACCGTCCCCAATGGCCTTTGCTGCCATGGTTTAGGCGCAGGCTTAGGCTCAATCTTGGGCTTGGGCTGAAATGAATTGGCGGGAATTGTTCTTTTGGACTCAAAAAAAGGTTTCCTGTCAAAAGGTTCATTATGACTGGAACCGGACAGGGTACTGCCCATAGACTCGTTGTTACTGCTCCATGATGCTTTTATGCCTTGACTGGGCATATTAAGGTATCTGGAATCTATTTCCTTAAGAAAACGGCTTGGTGTGCAAAATTCCACGTTTCCGTATTTAAAGCGTGTGGTTGCAAAAAGCAGTGTCAGATATTTACGGGCACGGGTCATTGCCACATACATCAAACGGCGCTCTTCTTCTATCTGCCGCTCGTCATCACCGCTCATATCACTTGGAAACAGGTTCTCTTCCAAACCCACTATGAATACCGCATCAAATTCCAGACCTTTTGCGGCATGGACAGTCATAAGAGTCACTTTCTCCAGATCCTCATCGGTCTCATTATCCTGGTCAGTCATAAGAGAAACCTCACTCAGATAGTCTGTCAAAAGGCAGTGTTCATTACCCTCTTCCATTCTATCCTTACAGAATTGGGCTATATTTGAAAGTAGTTCCTCTACATTCTGCAGCCGACTCATCCCCTCGACGGTAGTATCAGCATGCAACTCACTCATTATGCCTGTCTCATTGGCTATACGCTGCGCCTGCTGATGGGCGTCATTACCGGTTACATCGGCCATAAAGCTCTCCATCATGCTTCTGTAACCGGCCAGTTTTGTTGCTGTTCCGGAATTCACTTCCAGACTGTATGAGGCAGGGGCACATATTACACGCCACATACTGACCCCATTGTCAATGGCTGCCGACTGTATCTTTCCTACAGTAGTCTGACCTATGCCACGCGGAGGATTGTTGATTGTGCGTTTGAATGCCTCTTCATCATTTGGATTAACGCACATGCGGAAGTATGCTATAAGATCCTTGATCTCCTTTCTCTGATAAAATGAAAGACCTCCATATATCTTATAAGGCAATCCGCGCTTACGCAAAGCCTCCTCCAAAGGACGTGACTGGGCGTTGGTACGGTAAAGGACTGCCATTTCACGCCAAGGAACATCCTTAAAGGTATGGAGGTCAAGCAAACGGTTCACCGCCATCTCACTCTCCTCAAGATCGGAGTGAGCGCAAAGAACCTTGATTTTGTCACCCTGCTCGTTCTCAGAGAATACGTTCTTTTTTATCTGTGCATGATTTTTGCATATCAGACTACCTGCCGCCTCTACAATCACCTGCGTAGAACGGTAGTTCTGCTCCAGCTTGAACAGTCTTGAATCAGGATACAACTTTGAGAACTTTAGCATGTTATCCAGATTGGCACCACGGAAAGAGTAAATACTCTGGGCATCATCACCCACTACACAAACCTTGGCGCCATGGCGCGTAAGCTGCCACACAATACAATGTTGTGCATAGTTGGTATCCTGATACTCATCCACCAGAATATGCTTGAACGAGGTTCCGTAACGCTCCATCACATCCGGATTGTCACGAAACAGAATGAACGTGTTGAGCAGCAGGTCATCAAAATCCATGGCATCGGAATGTCGGCAGCGCTGTTCATAACGCTCAAATATCTTGCCTACCATAGGAATCCGCTTAAACTGGTCAAACTTGTAACAATCAGCATTCTGGATGTAGGCCGATGCGGTCATCAGTCTGTTTTTGGCATTGGAAATACGATTCTGAACCACACTTGGCTTGTATGTCTTGTCATCAAGTTGCATCTCCTTAATAATGGACTTGATAAGATTCTGACTGTCTGTCTGGTCATAAATGGTAAAGTTTGAACTATACCCTATCCTTTCTGATTCGGAGCGGAGTATCCTGCTGAATATGCTGTGAAATGTACCCATCCACAAGTACCTGGCACGATTCTCACCCACCTTCATGGCAATACGCTGTTTCATCTCACCGGCTGCTTTGTTGGTAAAGGTCAAAGCCAGTATGGACCATGGATCAACCCCCTCCTCCAACAGATGTGCAATACGGTATGTAAGCACTCGTGTTTTTCCGGAACCGGCACCGGCTATGACCATACAATCACCGTCAGTATACAGAACGGCATTGCATTGGCTGGGATTCAGTTCGCTTTGGTAATCTATCATAACATTAAATTCTTTGTGATTGCGAAGTTACAAAAACACGGAATTATAATTATCTTCGTAGCATAATATGACAAAATGAGTTTTCAACAGATATTTCCCGTTACTGATAGCATCTGGATAAGTTTTGTAGTACTGTCATTGGTCCTGTTTGTACCAGTATTGTGCAAAAGACTCCGTTTTCCGCAAATAGCAGGTCTTATACTGACAGGAACCATTATTGGCCCCGGATTGCTTAACATACTCCATATAACCCCGGAGTTGCAGTTCTTTAGCCGGATAGGACTGCTGTTCATCATGTTCTTTGCCGGATTGGACATAGACCTTGAGGAGATGAAACGCAACAAGTTATGGGGTATCACGTTTGGAATACTGACCTTTGCCTTGCCATGGGTTTTGTGTTATTTTTCAAGCACATGGCTGCTCAGCATGCCATTGCGCACAAGTGCCATCCTTGCCTGCATCATGGGTTCCCACACCCTAATCTCCTATCCTATCATAAGCCGATACGGACTGGGCCGACGTCAAAGTGTTACCATATCCATATCGGGCGCTTTGGTTGCAATTCTGATGGCTCTGGTTATTTATGCGGTAATGATGTCAACAAACAATGACGCGCAGTTCAACCCTTTATGGTTTACCATAAAGATTGCCGCATACATTGCAGCCGTGATCTTTGTTTATCCCAGAATGGCCCGCGATTACTTTAGCCGTATCACTAACAGTTTCTCGCACTTCCTGTTTGTAATGATTCTGTTGGCTTTGAGTTGCGGACTGGCACAAATAATAGGTCTGGATTCAATTGTGGGAGCTTTCCTTGCCGGCATTGTACTTAACAGGTACATACCCAAGTCATCGCCTCTTATGAACCGTCTGGATTTTGTTGGAAACACTCTTTTTGTCCCCATGTTTCTGCTTGGCACCGGACTTATGATTGACTTGTCAGGTATGTCTGGCAACTGGCTGTTCCTGACAGCTTTTGCAGTATTGTTCACAGTTGGAACATTGGGCAAATGGCTTGCCGCTCTGATTATCCAGAAAGCGAATGGGCTTATCCGGTACGACCGACTTATACTATTCGGTCTCAGCGAATCACACGCAGCCGGTGCGTTGGCCATTGCAATGGGTGCATATGCCGTAGGCCTGATGGACAACACTACTCTAAGTTCAACAGTACTTATAGTATTGTTCTCTTGCATTCTGAGCAACATAATTACAGAGAACGGCGCTCTTTCGCTTCACCAGGACGAGCAGACCGACGAGCCTCGCGACAACCGCCTGCTGGTAATGCTCACAGGATCCAACACCCTAAGAGCCCTTATGGATACCGCCATGACACTTTATGACCGTAATGACCGTGACATGGTCGGGCTCTATGTAACCATAAACGGCGAGCACGCTCCCAAATATCTTCAGGATGGTAAAGGCCGATTAAAGGAGGCACAGGAGATTGCCGCATCGGCCGATATCCCGTTCGTGACCCACAACCGTCTGGGTAACAACATAATTGACAGCATCCTGCATGCATCAAATGAGTTTGAGACCAACGGGATTGTAATGGGACTTCCGTTGCGCCCCAGCATTGACCTGCCCTATCTTGAAAACATAATCAGCCCGCTTAATGACGGATACCAGGGCCAGATTGTGCTGCAAAGATTCACCACGCCCATAAATACCATCCGCCGTATAGTCGTGCTTGTGCCGGGACCTGTATTGCAGGACGAATCTTTTGAGCACTGTATGGAAAGTGTATACCGCATAAGTATGGCTATTGGTTGCGCCATAGATTTTTACGGAAAGGACCAGCCTATTTCGGCAGTGCGTGGCACAGGATTCAATTTCTCGAGCGGACGCGTATCGTACAACGAGGTCAGTGAAACAGCCGATATGCACTGGGCAATAAACGGCCTTCATGCCGACCACCTGCTTATGATTGTGGTACCGCGTGACAGCGAGAGTCACGCCGGACGTGCGTTCCGCCATCTGTACGAGCGTATTCACATGTCCGATACTGATTTCTCAACAATGCTGCTGTTCCCCCAGACCCAAACCGTTAAGGGAAAACAAGAAGCCACGCTCCGAACGGAACGTGATTTTCTAAAAATGTTAAGGATGTGACAATTTGTAGTATAATCAAAAATTAAGCCCTCGATTGAGGGCTTAATTTTTGATGCAACCGGAGGTCGACATTTTTCCGGAGGAAAATAAAAGAAGGTATAGTGATTTTCAAATGAAAATCATTTGAAAATCAACTGGGCAAAGTTGTAAAGGCCATACTTCCAAACAGTAAAGTTGTGACCCTCGTTAGGATAGTTGATCAGGGTGCAAGGGATTCCATTCTCGTCGCAGAAAGCCTTGAGCTGTGTGCTGTTGCCAATCAGACCATCGGCGCCTCCGCATACCATCCACAGGAGCTTGTTCTCTTTCTTAACCTTCTCAACATCAGGAATGAGCTGAGCTGCACGCTGTGTATTGGGAGCTGATGAGAAACCGCCTACATAAGCGAACTTATCCATGTTACCAAGACCAAAGTTCAGAGACTGGCCGCCACCCATTGAAAGGCCGGCGATAGCACGGTGATCCTTGTCAGTATATACGCTGAAGTTCTTCTCGATGTAAGGGATAAGGCTACCGATAAGATCCTTGTCAAACTCACCGAAAGCACCTGCTGAGCCATAACCTCCAGCACGTGAATCATCCTTAGCGGCACGGCCGTTAGGCATAACTACGATCATATCGGCTACCTTGCCGTCAGCATAGAGGTTATCCATGATGATGTTGGGTACACCACCGTCATTCATCCATTCCCACTCGTCACCACCGATACCGTGGAGCAGATAGAGAACGCTGAACTTCTTCTTGCCGTCATAGCTTGCGGGAAGATATACATTGGCCTTACGGGTTGTGCCACATACTCGTCAAACTTAACATTGGTCTGCTGCTGGCCGCCGAAACCGCCAAAACCACCAAAACCGCCACCCATCATAGGGAAGTTGGGCTCCTGTGCGCTGGCTACTACTGCTACGAGAGCCAGAGCTGCTGTAAACAATACTTTCTTCATTTGATTTATTTAAGTAAATAGTTAGTCAATACTTATATAATAGTCAGTAAAAGGCTTGAAGATAAATCCTAAAGCATCTTATTCTCTACTTTTTTTCTTGGACAACAGTTTTTGGATCAATAACGGAACTGCAACACCGGTAATTGTGTATAGTATCCACCATCCGCAGTGTGAATATTCCACTATAATCGGGAACTCGCTTAAACGTGACAAAGGTAAACAATAAATTAGAACCAACAGTAGTGAAACCAGCTTGAAACTCAAGAAATGCCATGTTAATATACCAAGCGTACGGTCACCGATATATGTCAGTGAACGCTCACAAATCCTAAGCCCTGACAAACCATAACATAATGAAAGAACCATAAGTGAACCGGCTACTGCCGTAATACAATACGGAACAACCTTTAAATAATGTACCGATGTCATATCACCCGGCCAAAGGGCAACACCCGCTGCAATTAATATGACACACAAGGGAATAACAATAACCGGGTGCTTTTCCAGATGCAATTCACTACGTTTATACAAGTAACCGGCAATCATGAATACTACCGCCATAAACTCTTTGAGGTTTACATACAACGGCACATGAATGCCTGTCTTTGACACTAATGTGCATACAACCAACATTATCAATATGGCCATTATAAGCCACAGATTCCTATTTCGGCATATCCAGACTACCAGGAACAGCATGAAAGAAGCAATGAAATAGGAATGAAGGAACCAATATCCACCAAGAAGACGCTCCGCATGCGTCATGGATCCTATCACATAAATGGCATTCGTCAGGAAATCACGGGTAACGTATTGATAATCTCCGTATTCAACGCTATACAGATTAAGATGAAAGAACACATTATGTAAAGCAAGAAATACAATTCCCCATTTTACATACGTCCAATAAGCACCCTTTATTCTCTTTACAGCAAAAGACTTGAAATCCGCCAGATATGAATCCTTGAAACAATAGCCGCTCAGAAAAAAGAAAAGCGGCATGTGAAACATGTAAATAAACTTTTCACCGTAATTACAGAAATCAGTATGAGCCAGCACCATCAGAATAATGGCAATGCCTTTAGACATACTGACAGTCTTGTCTCTCATTACAACGAATCAAAGATTATACTTAATGGCTGGTATTGCTAAAAAACAGCGTTTCAAAGAAATTAAGCAGTTTCTTACCAAAATAGAACGGAAGGAAAACAAACAGGAATATGGCAATTGATGCAATCTTTGAAAAACCCAAGACCTGATGATATATCTCAATGTTGAATTTAATGAGTGGTATTTTGCTTCGGGAAACAGAACCCTTGCGTATTCTGTAATAGGCTAATGGTTCTTTCACACCGTATGCAATGCGACATTGCTTTAGCAGTTTAATATTCAAGCCCCAATCCTGACGTTTGCGGATCTCAGGAAGAAACTCAAGTCCTGTAATCTTTACATCATACATCATTGTAAGGAACCCCACAGCATTATCACATACTATTCTCCAGTAAGGAATTCGGTGTCGGCACTTAACCAAACCGGTAACACTGTCATTCTCATCACATGTGTAATAGCTGGAATAAACCATGCCGCATCCGGTCTTTTTCATAAGAGCCAGTTGCTTTTCAAGCTTATCGGGCATCCACATATCATCACTATCCAAGAATGCTATATATTGTCCCTGTGCATTCCTGATGGAGATATTCCGTGATACTCCGGGGCCTCCGTTCTCTTTAAGCCTGATCAAGCGTATCCTGGAGTCTCTTGCCGCATATGATTCCACGATGGCAGGGCCGTCATCATCAGAACAGTCATCGGTGATGACCATCTCCCAGTTCGTATATGTCTGAGACATAACTGACTCTATTGTTTTGGCAATAAAGTCTCCGGAATTATACAGTGTTGTTATTATTGAGACAAGACCCTCCGTCATCGTGGCGCAAAGATATACTCCATTTTTAATAAGAACTATTCAAATGGGAATATATTATATCAATGAAAAGAAATAGTTTTCAACAATCTACTCCGGAAGTTGTATCATTCGGCCTGTTAAATTCAAAAACTCTTCCGAATAACAATTCATCAAACCACCAACTGCAGTAAATGTCAACTCGCCAAAGACAATACGACCGGCAATATTGTAAAGGTCAACCCTGACCACCGGGAACGGAGATGATAGTTTTTCGGCAATAGAGAGCATCTTGTCCAGATTCACGGGTTTGGGAATAACACTACCCCTCCTATAATAATTTGTGAAATTTGAATACTCCGGATGGACATTCCAATCTGTATCATACACCAGGACATTCGTACCTTTATGAGTCCTGTCAGTGCATACCCAGATATAATGAGCTTTCCCGTTAAAGCACCATATCTTGTAGTCTATAAGCGATTTGGAATACTCTTTAGAGACAGGGTCATTGAATAACAGTTCCTCGGCTATTACTCTAGGCTTGATTCGGGAATAATGAGGATTACCTTCGGACAAACCATAAACCGTATTCATCATTTTTTTAAGGGAATCCGATATTTTTTTTCTGTCAATACTTTTATTGTCTTCAACTATAATACAATACCCCGAGCCATTAGTGGTTTTTAATATGTAATTATCCGGAAGACTATCAAAATCAATGTCATTAACATCATCCCAAACTCCGTAAAGCCTATTAAGGGTTTCCTTGAGTCCACAATCTATCACATACTGCCTAACGGCATACTTATCGGCCAATCTTGACCATTCCGATGTATCGGTACGCAGTGACAGATATTGTATCTTTTCATTCAAGGTTTCAGGGGTATCCAGATTTAACCTTTTGTGAAAACGAAGCCGGTATCTTATACGAACAACAAGTTCAGGGTTACGTTTTCCTATCTTTGAAACTATCTTTTTTATGAATGATTTCATATATGCCGTTATATGTACGCAAAAATACACAATTTCACCCCCTAAGCAAAATATACAATGTATTATTTGTATCGTAGAACGTTTTTACGTACGTTTGTACGACAGTAAGAATCAAGATATGACACCCAAGATATCGGTCATAATACCGTCATTCAAGCCTGATAACTATATAAACGAATGCCTCACTTCATTGGCAGTCCAAACACTCTCCAAAGAGTCGTATGAGGTCATTGTTATTTTGAACGGCTGTAATGAACCATGGAAATCCAATCTTGAATCCCTTATTGAAAAACTGAAAAAAGAGCATGGAATGTGCGGATCATTACTCCATAATGAATGGGGAAATGTTTCAAATGCCCGCAATATAGGACTAGCCCAAGCTAAAGGAGAGTATATCTGCTTTGTTGATGATGACGATTTTGTTTCGGACACATACCTGGATGAACTCCTTAAAAAAGCCGATAAAGAAACTGTTGCGCTATGCCATCCCGTATCGTTCAGAGATAAAGACAATGCCCTGCTCCCATACAGCATTGCCGATGAATATTTTAAACGCAAGCAATACGGACGCCAGCCTTTTTACAAGGCTAAAAAGTTCTTTCAAGGCCCTTGCATGAAACTTATTCACAGGGACATAATTGGAGACCGGCTCTTTGATACCAGATTCACTAACGGTGAAGACAGCATTTTTATGTTCCTGATTTCTGACCGAATCAGATGGGTAGATTATACTCCTGAAGACGCAGTTTACTACAGACGTGTCAGGAATCAAAGCGCCCATTTTGCGTTGAACAGGAAAAACAGATACAAATCTGCATGGAACAAGATGCGCATGTTTACAAAGTATTATTTTTCGGCTCCTTGCAGTTACAACCTGAAATTCTACATTACCAGGCTTTTAGCTTGCATCAAGACCATTATTGACGGATAATTCACACCTACGCGGTCTTATCCTCCTTGATCTTGCTCAGTATGTGGTTCCTGAACTGTATCAGCATATCCATCATTTCCCTTGGTTGACCGGACTTTACCCTTACCCATTCACGAACCAGCTTGACATTTGTAATTCTAAGATAGTTACGTAGAATCCTACGTTTGCATATTCCGTTCTTTACGTTTACAGCTATCAATGAATCCAACGTTGCAATGGAGTATTTCAATGTCTCTTTATGTGCATCAGACAAATGAACATAACGCCGTTGTGGATTGTAGATATGATGTGCGCCGAAACGCTTTGTCAGGCGGTAATGGATATCCTCTTCCTCGCCATACATGAATACAGATTCATCAAACAGTCCTACACTGGCAAGCATCTCTTTCCGGACAAAAAAGAAAGAACCCGAAAAGTACATGAATCGGGCAAAATAAAGATTGAGCCTGTTGAATAGAGGCATCAACAAAGCCCTGATATAACCATTGACCCTGAAAGAGAAAAGTATTGAATTATGGCTTTTATTTGCGTAAGATCTATACTGCTTTATTCCGTACATGCAGGTGCCAGGATTATCAAACGCCTTTAATGCATCGCCAAAAACAGGTTCAACAAGTCTGACATCAGGATTCATGACAAGAATCACAGGGGCCTGAGCCAAACGGATACCCACATTGTTTCCCTGACCATAACCTCCGTTCCTGTCATTCCGTACAGAAACCACATTATTACCATACTTATTAGTAATTCCGGTTATCATTTCATCCCCTTGAGGACTGTTGTTTTCAACCACAATGACCTCCAGTTCATCTTCAGGAATATCCGAGAATCTGAATACCGAATCAAGGCAGTCAAATATATCTCCAAGAGAATTATATGTAACTATTATGACAGACAGTTTTTTCATGACATCATGATTTTTCTGATTCTTTTGGGTTTAAGCACCTTGAACCTGATATCATTGGTTATGAGGTAAAAAGAGGTAGCAATTTGACGTGCCTTGCGTTCCGACATAAAAACGGACAAAAAGTACATTGTCCTTATTTTGAGACCGAATCTGAACGAGTGCCAACGATTGTGGTTCTTAAGCACCTGATTAAGGTCCTTTATGAACTCTCTGTTCCAGGCATCCCTGCAAACCATGGTGAATACCGATAAAACGCCATAGTACAATGCCCGATCATACTTATGTCCAAAGCGCCCGGTAACCGATGCATAGAACTTGTCTACTGCGTGCAGGTTACTGTCATGATGGGTAGACATATCCCTTGACAGAGCCTGGGTGTTATGCGCTATCCTATATCCGTAATCGGGCAAAGAGTTGGCATATTTGTACTTCATACCTGCCAAAAGAGTCTGCATGTTATAATCGGCATCCTCAAGTGACCTTAGCTTTGTATCCCACTTTATACCATAACGTTTCAAAGAATCCCGGCGATATATATTATTCCAAACCACAAAAGGCAGGATGCGTCTGCAAAACGCCGTAATATCATCTTTATTGATCTGATAACCATATGAGTATATCAGTGACTTACAATCTATTTTACCGTCAATGTATTCGCCCGCCGGGAACACCATAAAATCAGCATCGGGATTCTGATCCATGCATCTGACACGGTTGCCCAGACAATCGGACGTTATATAATCATCGGAATCAAAGAACACTATATACTCACCCTTGGCTTGGGCGAATCCAATATTCCGGCATGTCAACGGGCCTTTTGGCAATTCTGTCCTAATAAAAACCCTGATTCTTGAATCACCGGCCTCATTCTCATGCAGAAAGTCCAATGTCTCCCGGTCAGACCCGTCATCGACCGCAATCAATTCCCAGTCCGGAAATGAATTAGCCTTGATGCTGTCAATCATCTCCTTTACCAGTTCCATTCGGTTGAATACCGGCATTACTATTGATATTTTGGGATTATTGGTCATCTTTCTTTGCTATTACGGGAGAAACATAAACCATAGCATAAAGCGGCAGGAAATCATAATAGTCCAGCAATGAGGATCTTGCCCAGAATGTTGCAGCGCCAATTGCGAACATTGCTATTACAGCCCTTCGGTTGGTACTGTAATGGGAGCACATTATGTAAAATGCCAACAGGAACAAAACGTACAGGATACCAAAATCATATATGAACACCCTGTATCCGGAGTTTCCAAAACCATATTTCAACAGGTCATACTCACGTCCAAACAGTATATCAGATGAGTCAATATAATCCTCAAATTCATCATCAAACTCATCGGTAACCCTATTGTTTGCCACAAGTTCACCATTGTCATCCACTTCAAAGCGCTCCAATATGAGAGTGTTAACCATATTGTCGCCATTACGGTAATAATATGAGAATATACCTACTGCGCCCAAAACAACAATGATTGATACTATATGGAGCCATATTCTCTTTCCCCTAACCCATTGATTTAAAAAAACAGAAACAATAAAAAGGATATATGCAGTAAGGGAGAAAGTCATTACAATGGCAACTATAAGAACCAAATTGTACCACTTTTTCCACTTTCCGAATTGGGTCAGCAACAGGAATACGCATGCCGAGCCCAGATGGCTTGGTTCCAGGAAAACCGAATGAAAACGAGGAATAAAGTCCGTAACATAACGGTTATCGAGCAGAAAAAAGTAATAGTTATAGTATGAATACATAAGATCCTCGTTCTCAATGGATGAGAAAGGAAGTGGAAATCCTATCAGATACAGGATAAAACAGGGTATTGAAAACACCAACAATACCGCCATTGTAACAGTAAGATTTTTCATTAGCCTTTTCAAAGTATTCTGTTCAACGGCAAAAATGGACATAAAAACAAACACATTGAAAGCTAAACTTACATATCCGTTCAAATTCTTGGAGTTGACTATTGCCATATAGCCTGCAATTCCTATATAAGCCAATGTAGGATAAAGGAATTCCTTGCGTGTAAACAAATGCCTACCCGACATGGATGACATTAGCCATGCCATTCCTATAGGCAATGAAGCCAGTATTGGATAATACTTGATTATTGGCCACATAAACCAAGGAGTAAGCGAACCGTAATATGCTATTAGAATACCTGTAAGAAACAGGGCATAAACCACATCGGTCTTATCAAACATAAACATAGACAGCAGTTTATTGCGGTCTATCCTCAGAAAGTCCGATAATCGCCCTACCCTGATTTTCAGAAAATCGCCCTTCATTTCTTGTTTTTGGCAAACATATTGAGCAATCCGGTCCTTTCTTCCCTGTTCAATACGCAAAACCATGAGTATAAAACTCCAATAATAACTGATACAGGGATTGTTACAATAAACCTAAGATTCATATCAATGCAATACTTAAGCAGATTGGAAACTGCAAGCATCAATAAAATCAAAGGAATAATACGTAAAAACACATATCGGATAAAATGGGGCACATCTATACCTATGGTTTTATGCATATAAGGCAATCTTACCAACGCCATAATCAGTTCTATACCGATATATGTATACATAACTGCAGGAACTGAACCGCAGTATTTGAGTATAGCCCATGCAACAATCAGGAACAACAGTTTTGGAGTATACATAATGATTGTATAATCCCTTATCTGACCTGTTGCCTGATTTGCAGTATGGAGTCCGAATGTGGACTGATCAAAGATAAATCCCCACAACAGACATTTGCAAAACAGCACCGTATACTCCGGCACATCACCTCTTAGCCAAACATTGAGTACGCTTTCCATCTCCACTATGAGCGGAACAAAACACAATGACATAAGACCAACGACCAGCTTGCTTTCCTTTTCGGACAGTTCTATCATCTTTTTACGGTCAGATTGTCCTTCGGCCTGCATTATCTGAGGGTTCATTGCATTCAAGACCGATGAAGATATAAAGGAAACAGCGGCATACAGATGTGTTGCAATTCCGTAAGCGGCGTTGATTACTGTTCCGAACAACCTGTTGAACAGGATGGAAAGGCCTTGGTTCCTACCTACAATAACTCCCATTCCAAGAGTTGTCCAACCTGCAAAATCGCCTAAAGTCTTAAGGCTCTCCTTATCAAAATCACTGAATATCTTTAGGATACGACACTCTTCATATTTAAATACGGAGTACAGCGTGTACACCAGGAACTCAAATGAGAAAACGCCTATCATCATATATGAATAGATAAGCAGTCTGTCAACATCCATATCCAGAAGTATCAGTGTAAGTACCAGTTTAAGAACACCGTCAAGCACTTCAATGACCGATATGAACACAATGTTCTCATGAGCTATCAGCAATGCCTTGAAAGGAGCGGTTATAAAAGAGACAAACAGCATAAGCAATGACATAACGTAAACTGTCATTGCAACATCCATTCTGGAATCTTCAATAACAAGGAGTGACATTACCGGCACTTTTACTGCAATTATGACAATTGACAATAAGGCGCCCACAGCAAGATGAAGCAATACGCTGTTTGAGAACATTCTGCGTGTTCTCTCCCTATCTCCTACTCCCAGACAGAATGAAATGTTTCTCTGAGTTGTTACTACAAGTGCGTTTGTTACAAACGCCAGCAGGGCCACTACACCCGCAATAAGGCTGTAAATACCGTAGTCAGAATCTCCAAGGGCTTTAAGAATAAGAGGAACAGTATATAAAGACAAACATACATTAATGAATGACTTTGTATACTGAGCTATCGTATTGACAAAAATCCTTTTGGAGGGATCCATCATTTACGGACAAATTCTTCATAAACAACCATGAACAGTCTCACGCAAAAGGCAAGGAAAATCATGGCTAATACAAAGCGCTGTCTTTTAGGCGTTGCGGCCTTTGTAGGGACAGTAGCGTGATTAAGTATGGTAAAGGCCGGAGTCCTTTCCTGTATCTTGGCTTTAATTGTCTGAACCTGGGTTGCCAAGGCATTAAAAGTATTGAACTTTAGTTCCATATCATTCTCCAGAATCTGCCTTTTGGCAATTGATGACTGGCTCAACTGACCTTTGTGGGTATCACAGAATTTGCTGTATGCGTTAACCGCTACCATATACTCCGCCTCGGCATCGGCAAGCAATCCGTTATAATATTCAAAATCCTCCCTGGCCTTATTGGTCCTGTAGTCGGTAATGAAAACCTGCAGTCTTTCACGTATGGAATCGGCCAACGAGGCAGCTATCAACGGGTCTTGGGCCGAAACGGATATGGTTGTCACGCTGGTCTTTCTGTCAACATTGCATTTGATGTTCTTTTTTGCAGTGGTCAGAATGGCTTTCTGCTTGCGTGTCAGCATATAGGGATTAATCCGGTCACCATTAACAGCACCTGATAACGGATCATTCTTTTTAAGGAATTCAAATTTGACAATCCTCTTGATGAATAAGATAGCAGGAGTCCAAGGGGCTGATTTCTGATAATCCTTTAGATATGTATAGTAGTCTGTCTTTATCTTTCCGTCAATACTTTCAACGCCAATTGACAACAGTCCTGCCATAAAATAATCGGACTTGAACAAATCCGGATACAATAACGGGTATATGGCATCGCTGGACTGCATCATAATATTCCCAAATCCCATTGCCGATGCTATGGACCCCAGGGAACTGTTGGCCAAAGAGGAACTCTCATCCTCGGGAGCAAGCGAAACTTCGCAATCGTACGCACGCGGAACCATGAGTATCAGCGCCGATGCCACGACTGCGGTAATAAGCATAGTAATGCATACAGACTTTCTCTTTTTCCACAGATTCCTGACAATGACCCTGAGATCAATGACATCATTATTGTTTATGTTGTTCTCCGAATCCATAATTAGCACCTGTTTACTTTAATAGACTTGTCAATGCCAATACTACTGTAGCCAACGAAGCTGTTGTTGAACCTAAGCTAAGAATCTCGGTAGCCTTAAGACCTTCATGTTCACGCTTGGCGGGAACTACTATCTCACATCCGGGCTGTACCAGTTTTCTGGAACGTTTTTTTACCTTTGATACAGAACCGTTCATATAAACCACATACGCTTTGCTCTTTTTGGCACTCTGTGAGTAACCACCTGCACGATCTATGTAGTATTTAAGACTCTTTCCTTTAATGAACGGGGTTGTATTTGAATACATTACCTCTCCGTTTATACGGACGGTATTGGTAAATACAGGAATGATTATACGGTCTCCGTCACGCAATACTATATCGGAACTGCCACCCGGATTCTCTAGCGCATCCTTTATATCTATACCAACCTCATATGTCGTGGCGCTGAGAGACTTTTCAATGGCCTTTGACAGAGCTACCGAATCTTTTGACATAAGAATCTCGGCTATGTCACGCATTCGTTTACGTTCATCTTCGGTCATTCTGCGTTCCAATCTGGCACCTTCAACATATGCCTCATTGCTGAATTCACCAACTCTAGCCAGAATATCGCTCAAACGCTCCATATTGGTGGTAAGCGAATAATAACCGGGGAATGTAACCTCGCCGTCAACAACCACGCGGCGGTTAGTTGAATAACCGGGGCTACGGCGAACATACACTTCGTCATAAGGTTCCAGACGGAAACCGTTATCCATAATTGATAACTGTTCGTCAATGGCAAACGAATAGGTCTTGGAAATTGTATCCGATTTAAGGCTGGCACTCTTGTCACGGCTGCGACGGACCACATCCACTTTTGAAAGTGATGCATTCTCCTTTAAGCCACCGGCCTGGAGGATAAGGTCCTCAATGCTTGTGTTATCGGCGTAACGGTAATCACCGGGAAACATCACCTCACCGTAAATACTTAAAGTCTTTATTTCGCCTATATCAAACAGGCTGGGAATAAACAGGATGTCATTGTTGCGTAATTTCTCATCCTGAACTGTTCCTTCCATAAGGCCCTTTATATCAATTGCCAGGTTTGTCAGGGTTTTGTCCGGATTGGTACGGCTAAGCAATGCCCTTGATGAGAAAGCATCTTCCATAAGACCTCCGGCAGCCTGTACCAACTCTTTGACTGTAGTAATGTCACCGTCTATCTGGAACTGTCCCGGACGATACACAGCACCACGTATCTCGGCCATATTGGCAAAAGTCATCTGGATGGAATCAACATAAATTGAATCACCGTCAACCAGTTTGAATCCACTCTGCTGCTCTTTGGTTACTGTAAATATCTGGCGTTGAAAATCACCCATACGGATTACGCGTACATCCCTGCGGAAAGCGTTTGATTCAAGACCTCCGGCATAATCAATAAGGTCAGCCAGACTCTCTTCCTTATTCATCTCATAAAACATGGGTCTGCGTATACGGCCGTCAATATTCACAAGCAGCGAATGTGCCGATACCATAACCACGTCATTATCACTTAAACGGATATCATCCTTTATCTTTCCGTTTCTAAGATAATCATACAAGTCAATTGTTGCAACAACCTTGTTGTCCCTGAATAACCTGATATCTCTTACCGATCCCAAGTCACTTACACCGCCGGCCATATAAATGGCATTAAAGACTGTAGCGAACGATGACATCTGATATGTTCCGGGATTCTCAACATCACCCATTACGTTAACAAGTATAGAGCGGTTCTGTCCCAGAGACAGCTTGATGTTTGAATTAGAGTCTTCGCCATCCAGACCTGAGTAAATCTGACTGAAAACATTCTTGATATATGCATCGGCCTCCTTTACGGTCTTGCCGTTAAGATAAACAGGCCCCAAGTCCTCAACCATAATATTGCCGTCGGGCGAAATCACCTCCTGTATGGTATTCTGAGCTGCCCCCCAAATATCAATGATTACCTCATCGCCAGGTCCAAGGCGATAATTCTGGGGAGTGGCAAGATTAGGACTGGACTCAAAAGTAAGATTCCTGTTTTTAAAGACATTATGGCCGTAAATCTCCTTTTTGGGTATCAGAGACATTTTTAGCAACGCCAAGGAATCGGCAAACAGGAACATGGACTCATCATACATAGCCTGCATTCTTTCCTGTTCTGTAAGACCTGCAGTAGACCGTTTGTTGTCTATACGGTCTCCCTGAAAGAGGTTGGATGATTGGGAGACTTCGTTCCTGGAACGTGAGTTTACGCCCTGTGACTGAATTGTATTTCCAAGCACACCGGTAGAATACTGCTTTTCATATTTGTCACGCATCCGTTGCAGTTGCTGTATTGAAACACCTTTCCTGTTAAGCTCAAGCACAATCTGTTCCTGCGATGCGCCGTTAGCTTGCTGTTCCTGAACAAACTCTATGATCTTTTCATCCGACATCTGCGCCCATGCCATAACATCGGCCAACAATATCAGTGACAAAACGAGAACTTTTCTCATAACAGTAAAAAAAGGGAATTAGAATTTCTTGCCACAAGACACTGAGAATACAGTCTTGATGATGATTCCCAGGTCTGTAAAGATATTACGGTTATCAAGATACTCCAAATCAAGTTCAAGACGCTTGAGCATCTTTTCAAGGGTATCGGTATAACCGTTGTATATAGTGGCATATGAAGTAACACCTGGACGCATCAGATAAATGAAACGGTAATCATCGGTTTCACGGTTTATCTGATCAATAAAATACTGACGCTCCGGACGGGGGCCTACAAATGACATATCACCTTTAAGAACATTCCAAAGCTGGGGCAGTTCATCAAGGTGATGTGCGCGCAAAAAACTACCGAACGGAGTAAGATATTTGTTGCGTTCCGCTTCAAGACGAGGTATACCGTCCGATTCGGCATCAACACTCATTGTCCTGAATTTGTATATTGTGAATTTTTTGCCTTTATAGCCTATACGTTCCTGCTTAAATATAATAGGGCCGTTGCTGAACAGAAGGATAATGGAAAAAACCAGAAACAATGGAGAAAGAACGACCAATCCAACCAGTGAAAAAACAATATCAAACAACCTCTTTATTGAGAGCTGAAACTTACCCATTGCATCGGAATGCTCCATATATCTGGCCTGAGCGTAGTTTTGTATATTGTAGTTTAGCATTAATCTCAATATTTATAATAATAACGCGCACAAAAAACAATAATTGTGTAAAGGCGTAAAAAAAAGTTTGCCGCCATTCCTGAGCCATATAAAATGATGACTACTTTTGCACAAGTTATTAAAAAGTGCGCATCCTTATTACCAATTATTTTAAGGACCCGCGAATATAGCAATTTAAATTTGATTAACTAATATTTTTTGATATGAAAGCATATGTTTTTCCCGGACAGGGTGCCCAGTTCTCGGGCATGGGTAAAGACCTGTATGACCAGTTTGACTGGGCAAAAGAGTTGTTTGCAGAGGCCGATTCAATTCTTGGATTCAAGATTTCGGATATAATGTTCAGCGGTAGCGATGAAGATCTGCGCCGTACCGATATAACCCAACCCGCAGTGTTCATTCACTCTGTGGCTGTTGCCAAGTCACATGGAGCCGATTTTAAGCCTGACATGGTTGCAGGACACTCACTGGGCGAGTTTTCGGCTCTTGTAGCCTGCGGTGCCCTCTCATTTGAGAGCGGCCTTAAGTTGGTTGCAAAGCGTGCTAACGCCATGCAGAAATGCTGCGAGAAAGTACCCGGCACAATGGCCGCTATCATCGGTCTTCCCGATGCAAAGATTGAAGAGATTTGTGCCGGCTTGAATGCCAAAGGCATGGTAGTTGTTCCCGCTAACTACAACAGCCCCGGCCAGGTGGTTATTTCAGGCTCAAAAGAGGCAATTGCAGCCGCCTGCCCACTCATGACCGAGGCCGGCGCCAAGCGTGCCCTGCCTCTGGTTGTAGGCGGTGCTTTCCACTCTCCTCTCATGACTCCTGCAAAGGACGAACTGGCACAGGCAATAAGCGAAACCCAGTTCAACACTCCCGTTTGCCCCATCTACCAGAACGTGGATGCCAAGCCCCATACCAATCCCGATGAAATCAAGGCAAATCTGGTAACCCAGCTCAACTCCCCGGTACGTTGGACCCAGAGTGTGCTCAACATGATTGCCGATGGTGCTGAAGAGTTCACCGAGTGTGGTCCCGGTGCAGTCCTGACCGGTCTCATAAAGAGGATAAGAGGATAAGTCTTTATGGAAAAAGCCGTTATATATCAGATATTTACACGTCTCTGCTGCAACAGCGGAGGACAGAATATACCCGGCGGCGACATTAAGACAAACGGTTCCGGCAAATTGAACAGTTATACTCCCACCGTACTTGAGAACATCAAGTCGATGGGAGTTACTCATATATGGTTTACAGGGCTCATTGCCCATGCGTCCTGCACCAATTATAAAGAATTCAAGATACCGGTTTCACACCCTGAAACAGTAAAAGGAGTTGCCGGTTCGCCATATGCAATCCGTGACTATTTTGACATAGATCCGGACCTTGCAGAGTCTGTTCCGGACCGTATGGCAGAGTTCCAGGCTCTTGTTGACCGGGTTCATTCAAAAGGCATGAAATTCATAATGGATTTTGTGCCCAACCATGTAGCCCGCGAGTACCGTTCCATCATGAAACCAAAAGGTGTAAAAGACCTTGGAAAAGATGATGATCCAAACCTTCATTTCTCTCCCAAAAACAACTTTTATTACTTGCCCGGACAGATGCTTGGCGGAGAGGTCAGATGGGGTGATTACAAGGAGTTTCCGGCAAGGGCCACAGGCAACGATCAATTCTCTGCAACTCCCTCATACTCAGATTGGTATGAAACCGTAAAACTCAACTACGGAGTTGATTACACAGGTGGCGGCAGGCATTGTTTCGATCCTGTTCCGGACACTTGGAAAAAGATGCTCCGGATACTGCTTTACTGGGCATCAAAAGGAGTCGATGCATTCCGCTGTGACATGGCCGAAATGGTACCGGTTGATTTCTGGCATTGGGCTGTTCCTCAAGTAAAGAAAGCTCATGAAAACATACAGTTCATAGCCGAGATTTACAACCCCGGATCATACGGTTCATACATAGATTTCGGAGGGTTTGACTATATATATGATAAGGTGGGTCTTTATGACACGCTCAGGGCAATAGTTGAGTCGCGCGAATCGGCCACAGCCATAACCCGCTGCTGGCAGCAAAACGGCATGAACGGAGCCCACATGCTCCACTTTATGGAAAACCATGACGAGCAGCGCATAGCTTCCCGTTTCTTTGCAGGAAACGCCGTCAAGGGCCGTCCTGCCATGATAGTCTCAGCCCTTATGGACGGTTGTCCGATAATGGTTTATGCTGGTCAGGAGGTTGGCGAACCGGGAATGGACCAGGAGGGATTCAGCGGACTTGACGGACGCACCACAATCTTTGATTACTGGGCTCCCGATACCCTAAGCCGCCTATATAATGACGGAAAGTGGGACGATGCAAGACTTACGGATCAGGAGCGTGAATTACGGGCCTTCTACTCCACTCTGCTAGGTATTTGCAATAAGGAGAACAGCATTCGCAACGGCAAGTTCTTTGACCTTATGTATGTAAATCCGCAGTCAGCCGATTTCAATCCCCACCGCCAGTACGCATTCCTGCGCTCCGATGGAAATGAAACCATACTTGTTGTCACGAACTTTACAGACCAGCCGCTCTATTCATCAATTAATATTCCTCAGCACGCATTTGATTATCTGGAACTTAAGGAGAAGAGTGGCGTCCATGTCCAGGATCTGATTTCCGGACAGGAATTCCGCATTAACATCCATTCTGCCATGCCCGTCCGCGTTACCGTTCCGACACAATCTGGAGTGGCAATCAAGTGGAGGAATTAACGTTTTCCCTGGTTTGTTCTGATGAAACATTTGCCATTACATTATCTGTTATCGGTTTTCTTTGCATTGGTCAGACCCGGTGCATTGTTTGCCCAACCATCCGATACGATAAACGTATGGCTTGACGAAGTTACCCTGAATGAATACCGCAACATTTCGGCCATTTCGGGGTCCATGGCAAGCGGAATCCGCATAGATTCAAAAATGATGGAGACCTACCCTAAGCTGTTTGGTTACACCGACCCTATGCGCTACCTGCAGTCACTGCCCGGAGTCAGCACCAACGCGGACCAGAGCGGAGGCCTTCATGTTCAGGGAGGAGAGACGTCCCATAACCTGCTTATGGTATCGGATGTCCCTGTATATGGTTCAGTTAACTTTACCGGTTTGTTCTCATTGTTCAACCAGGATCACCTGCCAAAAGTTGAATTCTGCACATCATCCAAATCCACGTTTCTGGGTGCCCAACTCTCTCTTGACCATACTGACACCATACCACAAAAGCTGTCAGGCACCGCATCTTTAGGACTTATTTCAGGGCAGGCCACCATTCAGGCTCCGTTCTCAAAAAGGACATCACTGACAGTGTCACTGCGCCGATCATTCATAAACACATTTTACGGACCGTTACTTAAATATGACGACAGTCCTCTAAGATACGGATTCACCGATTCCAACCTTACGCTACTGCACAGGATTGACAACCGCAACACAATAGACTTTAACCTGTTGCTGATACGTGACCACGGAGAGTGCATATTCGGTCAGGAAAAGATAGCCACGGACTTTATATGGGGCAACACCCTGTCTTCGGTCCGATGGCGGCATGATGGTCCCAAAGTGAGTTCCTCCACATCTTTGTTCCTTACAAGGTACTATATTGACTGTGACCTGGACAATGCCTTGTTACGTGGAGACATGAAAGCCCATATTACCAACCCTGGTATAAAGACTGCCATCAAGCTACCCTATGAAATAAGCCTTGAGGCCGAAGCCAACCTGTACCACATCCTGCCTCAGGACCCGCAAGTACCATCAAACATATCCGGTTCTGCTGCACAGCCCACCCAACAGGCCTTTCTAGGCAACATAATTATTGGAAAAAGGTTCAATATAGGGCACAAACTGGGCATAACGCCAAACCTGCTTATGTCGGCCTATAATGAAAAAGGACAATATGAATGTCTTAACATAGATCCCACTGTTTCAATAGAGTATGACATGTTCCGATATGGTATGCTCTCTTTTGAATCAGGTATCAGACACCAGTACATTTCTCAGACAGGCATGACCAATTTAGGTCTCCCAATAGAGTTCTGGGTTGCAGCAGGACGTTATTTCAAGCCGCAAAAATCGGTTTATGCCACCTTATCTTATGATGTTGAGCTGTTCAATTCCCAAAATAAGCTCTCCTTCCAGATTTACGGAAAGAGGCTTTACAACCAAGTGGAATATACCGGTTTTGTATACGATTTCCTTACACGTCCCTACCGGCTCGAGGACAATCTTGTGATTTGTTCCGGATACAACTACGGCTTGAATATCATGTTGGTAAAACAGGCCGGTTCAGTAACAGGCTGGCTTAGTTACTCATATGGTCAGTCACTGCGTGAAGGCGATGGAGTCCGTTTTCCACAATTATTCCACTCATCACACGAACGCAGTCATGAAATGAACGCCGTTTTGTCATATAAGAAAGGCCGTTTTGACCTGGGATGTAACTTTATACTCGCATCAGGCAGCCCGTTCACTCCGGCCAACAACTTGTATCTGCTGTCAAACTCGCTGTTCATTTTCTATGACAGCTACAACTCCGCGAATCTTCCGCCTTACATGCGTCTGGATTTATCGGCCACCTATAATCTGCCCAAAAGAGGTTCTTTCAGCCATAGCCTGAACCTTTCGGTTTTTAACGCCACTGCACACAAGAACTACACAATGGGATATATAGCTGCCGATCAGGACAAGGAGGTAATCCGTTACAAATTGGCCAAACTAATAATACCGGTAATCCCGTCCATCAGTTATTCATGCCGATTCTGATATGAAAAAGTGTATTTACATACTCATATTATTGCTCATAACCGTTTCATGCAGCATTGAAATTCCTGAGAGTCCGGAAAGGATCGTAATTGAAGGCTGGATTGAAAACGATGAGGCTCCGGTTGTGTTTGTCACATCGTCCATATCCACAACGCTGGATGATATGGGTATGAATGACCTTTTGGAACATGTTGCTTTCAATGCCAAGGTAACCGTAACACATAACGGGATAACATATCCTCTATCCCCTACTTTCAGTAATGAGTATCTGCTTAAGTTGTGCTATACCACTAACATGTTGAAAGGAGAAGTAGGAGGCACATATAAGCTTGATGTGGATTGGAAAGGAATGCATGCCGAGGCCGTCACCTCAATTCCAACGCCCGGCAGCGTTGACTCAATAGCGATAGAACGTCACAAGACAATAGACACTCTATATCTGGTCAAGGCACATATAGTTCCTGCGCCCGATGTAAGATATTACCGTTTCTTTGGAATGGCTGTAAACAAGGATTCCACTTACTCCCCTTCATATCTGGGAACTTTTGACAGTAACCTGAACAAAGATGAGATGATTGCGGTAAACCGTGGAATATCCAATCCTATAGTAACTAATGAATACTATTATTCCATGGGTGACAGCGTTAATTTCAAGTTGGCATCGTTAGAGAGCAATGCGTATGAATTCTGGTATAAGTTTGATGAAAACAACATGTTCAGCCATGTGGCACTGATGCCATATTACAACAACCTTGTTGGTAATATATCGGGAGGACTGGGATACTGGTTTGGGTACGGAATTAGAAAATATCAATTGAGAATTGAGAATTAGAAAAAAACGCAGGTGCTTGTTAATTCTCAATTCTCAATTCTCAATTCTCAATTACTTGAAGCTGTCCCAGCTCTTGATGGGGATGTCGTTAATATCCACTGTGCAGAAGGCATTGATGAACGAGCTGGCCAGACGTGCGTTGGTTATCAGCGGAATGTTCAGGTCAATGGCTGCACGACGGATCTTGTAACCGTTGGTAAGTTCATGCTGTGTAAGGTCCTTAGGTATGTTAACAACCATATCTATCTCCTTCTTGTGCAGCATGTCAAGAGCCTGCGGCTGCTGTCCCTCCTCGCTGGGCCAATATACGCGGGTATTCTTGATACCGTTCTCCTCCAGGTACTTTGAGGTACCTCCGGTAGCGAACAGGTTGAATCCCTTTGAAACCAGCATCTTGGCGGCATCCAGCATAGCTGCCTTCTGCTTTGCGGTACCGGTTGAGAGCAGGATGTTCTTCTTGGGGATGCGGTAGCCGACTGAGAGCATTGACTCCAGGATGGCGTAGCGCTGATCGTCACCCAAACAGCCTACCTCACCGGTCGATGCCATATCAACACCCAGTACAGGATCGGCCTTCTGCAGACGGTTGAATGAGAATTGTGAGGCCTTGATACCAACGTAGTCAATATCGAACAGGCTCTTCTCCGGTGCCTCTACAGGTATGCCCAGCATGATCTTGGTTGCTATCTCTATAAGGTTAATCTTGAGAACCTTGCTTACGAACGGGAATGAACGTGAAGCACGCAGGTTACACTCAATTACCTTGATATCGTTCTCACGGGCCAGATACTGGATGTTGAACGGTCCG
>CACWIN010000036.1 GCA_902760965.1 uncultured Bacteroidales bacterium
AAGCATCAGACATTTAAGCAAGACTTTCCATAATCCGGACGGCAGCGTTGTAAACGTTCTCAAGGATGTTAACTGCGATATTGACAAGGGCGAGGTAATTAGCATTATCGGCCCCTCAGGTACCGGTAAGAGCACGCTGCTCAGGGCGCTCAACATGCTGGAACCACCCACCAGCGGACAAATTCTCTTTGACGGGCAGGATGTAACAGCCAAGGGATACCGTCTGGATGCCCTGCGCCGCCGTATGGGCATGGTGTTCCAGAGTTTCAACCTGTTTGATCACATGACTGTGATTGAGAACATAATATACGCCCCCATGCGTCTGCTCGGAATCAGTGATGCCGATGCACGCTCCGAGGCCATGACCCTGCTCAAGAAAGTGGGAATGTCACAGAAGGCCGATGTCTATCCGTCATCACTCTCGGGCGGACAGAAGCAACGTGTGGCCATTGCCCGATCGCTTGCCATGCACCCCGAGGTTATTCTTTTTGACGAGCCCACATCGGCCCTTGATCCCACCATGGTGGGTGAGGTTCTGAGCGTAATCCGCCAGCTGGCATCCGAGGGCATGACCATGCTTATCGTAACTCATGAGATGCGTTTTGCCCGTGACGTGAGCACTCGCATATTCTTTATGTACGACGGCATTATCTATGAGGACGGCAGCTCCGAACAGATATTTGAACATCCGGTACACAGCGTGACCAAAGCCTTTGTAAACCGTATCCAGAAACTGGTTTATGAGATAGGCAATGATGAATTTGACCAGCTTGACATGCATACCGGCATCAACGCATTCTGCATCAAGTACAACATAGCCGATAAAGCCGCCCAGGCAATATCCATAGCCGATGACATGATACAGAATCACATGGCATCCATACGCCCCCTCACCTTCAGGCTCACATACACCGAACTGACCGGTGAGACCGCATTGGATTTCATGGTGGAAGGTTTGACCCAATCGCCATTTGCCGACGGCAAGTTCCCGGATGCAATCCGCTCTCAGGCAAAGGATATCATCCAGGAGCCCACAACCCGCGGTTTCCGCATCAAGATCATGCTTTAAAAGTGACGCATTCTTAAACGACCCCTTTGCGTCAAAATCTGCATTTTTTATTTAAGTTTGCGTTATGAAACCTATAATGATAGGTATTAAATAAAAAAAATCTGCTTATGACATTTGTTATGATTTTGCAGCTGCTTATAGTTCTGGCAGCACTTTATGTAGGTTCACGCTATGGCAGTCTGGCACTGGGTGCCATATCGGGAATAGGTCTGGCCATTCTGGTATTAGGTTTCGGCATGAAACCTGGCAATCCGCCTACCGATGTCATTTATATCATAATAGCAGCCGTAACCTGCGCCGGAATCATGCAGGCTGCAGGCGGAATGGACTGGCTCATACAAATCGCTGAAAAAATGCTCCGCAAGCACCCCGAGCATATCACTTTCCTGGCTCCGCTATGCACATTCTTCCTCACGGTGCTGGTGGGAACAGGCCATGTGGTCTATACACTGATGCCTATCATCTGCGATATTTCCCTTAAAAAAGGCATACGTCCGGAACGTCCTTGCGCCGTGGCATCGGTCGCATCACAGGTTGGTATCACATGCTCGCCCATTGCCGCAGCGGTAGCATCGTTCGTAATCATCAGTAACGATAACGGATTTGACATAAACAACTTACAGGTAATAGCCATCACTATTCCGGCATGTCTTTGCGGACTGATGGCAGCCGCTCTCTGCTCATACAAACGCGGAAAGGACCTGGACAAGGATCCCGTATTCCAGGAGCGCAAGGCCAACCCCAAGATGTACAAGTACATGTACGGCGAGACCGCATCCGTGCTTGACAAGGAGGTCACAAAGAGCGCAAAAATGTCAGTTTACATCTTTCTAGGTGCACTTCTGGTCATCACGCTTTACTCATTTTTCCAGATAATAGGGCACGATATCCGTCCCGTGGTAGGCACCAAGCCCATTGGCATGAACATCATCATTCAGATAGTGATGATCTCGGCCGCAGCATTGATGATCATATTTGCCAAGGCCAATCCGCGCCAGGCAATCATAGGCAACGTATGGCAGTCAGGCATGGTGGCCGTGATAGCCATTTACGGAATAGCATGGTTGGCCGATACCTATTTCGGTAACTACCTGCCTCAGATGCAGGATGGTCTGCAGGGAATTGTTAGCAAGTATCCCTGGGCCATGGCGCTGGCATTCTTCACGGTATCGGTACTGGTCAACAGCCAGGGCGCCGTAGTGGTAGCCATGCTGCCTCTGGCCTACTCGCTGGGCATTCCCGGCCCGGTACTTCTGGGCGTGTTGCCATCGGTTTACGGATACTTCTTTATACCCAACTATCCGTCCGATATCGCAACGGTCACCTTTGACCGATCAGGCACCACCAGAATTGGTAAATACCTGCTCAACCACTCGTTCATGATGCCTGGCATGGTGAGCGTAATTGTCAGCACGATAGTTGCGACCCTGATCACCAAACTAGTATATTGATGCCATTGGGGACGGTTCCGTTTGGCTCGTTTTTAACAATGAATGATTACCTGAGCGGGGTGTTTCCCGGGCGGGTAATCAAGATTGCGGTCAATGCAGGGTTGGGATGTCCTAACCGAGACGGAACTTTGGGACGCGACGGATGTATTTATTGCAATAATCTGTCATTCAATCCCTCATACGCTGCAGCCGATACATCCGGCAGCATAACGGCACAACTTAAAAAAGGTATTAAGTTCAACAGGCGCAAGGGTGATTGCTGGGGGTATCTTGCATATTTCCAATCTTATACAAACACTTACGGTCCCACAGACAAACTGATTCAACTTTATGAGGAGGCGTTGCAATATCCCGGAGTAAAAGGTTTAGTAATTGCCACACGTCCGGACAGCATCAAGCACGATTTGGCCGATTGGTTTGAACGCAGGTTTGGGCGTCTTGCCCCAGCCGGGCATCCCCATCTGCTGGTTGAGATTGGTATTGAATCCACACTTGACCGCACCCTACAGCTCATAAACCGCCACCACACTTACCAGTGTGCCGTGGATTGCATCAATGACCTTGATAAACGTGGTATAGATACCGGAGTTCACCTTATCCTGGGGCTTCCCGGCGAAACAGAGCAGGACTTTATGACTCATGCCGAGCGCGTATCGGCCTTACCCATAAAGACAATAAAGCTGCATCAGCTTCAGGTGGTAAAAGGAACAGCACTGGCAAGAATGTATGCACAGGACCCATCGGGCATAAAACTGTTCAACACCCCTCAGGAGTACGCTGTTGTAGTAAAGGATTTCATAAACAGAGCCAGGAAGGACCTTTTCTATGACCGTTTTGTATCAGAAACGCCCCAATACCTCCTGATAGCCCCCGCCTGGGGCATCAAGCCACAAGACTTTAATCAAATGATTAAAGTTTGATTTTCTTCTTAAAAGAACGGACCTGGCGTTTAAGTTTGCGGTATCCTTTCTTTAATGCTCTTTTTTCTTTCTTGAGAGCCCTCTTAAGGTCTTTATCTTTGACTGTAGCAAGCTGTTTTCTTACTTCACGGTCTATATCACGCTCAATGGCGCGAAGACTTTTTCCGTTCAGTTCCGAAAGATCATAATTCAGATTTATGCTCAGACCCTCAGGAGCAGTTTTTTCAGTCTGAGTCTGTGCAAACACAGGCATGCTTAAAGGACATAAAAGCAATGCAAAGAGTAGTTTTTTCATAAACATAATACAATTGGTTTTACAAAAGAGACGGTTCTGCAGCAAGACAGAACCGTCTCTTTTTAAGAAAATAAGGCAAGGTATTAATTCTGCCTTTTATTGAGTTTCAGGGTTAATCCCACAGCCGCGCAATAGGCGTGCATTCCATCGGGATCAACACATACTTTCATATTTGAGAAAGTATTCACATACTCAGATCCGTCAACATAATGATAACCTTCTCCATGCAGATCAAAAGTCTCAGGATCCATCATGGCATCACCGGCCCACCAGCCGCTTTCATCGCCATCCCTACCTTGCTGTGATTTGAGGATATTGTACTTAAGGACACCGTTTTCAATACTGGCATTGCCCCAGAAACGGGCCCCCCAAGCCAGGACGCACATTTCAACACTGTCAACTTTGTTAGCGTCAACAATAATTGAAATAGCGTAATCATTGCCTTCACCATGTCTGGGGGCATCCCACCTTCCGCTGGTAAGCTGGGGTGACTGAACGGTAGCTCCCTGTTTGTAGAACATCATTAGTTCAGAATCGGATTGAAGGATCAATGCAGCCTTGCCACCTATTAGTTTAACATTGTAAACTAATTCGTCTTCATCGGCAATCAATGTCAACTTTCCATTGTCATAAGACCATGTGCCGTCAACATCGTCCCACTCATAAGTTCCGTTCTCTTTCAGATTCACTGAATAATTGTTGGAAATAGTGCTTTCCCAGGAACCAATCAGATCAGTCTGGGAAACATTACCGCCGTCTCCAGCGTTGTTACCGCCGTTATCGGCATCATCTTTATTGCAGGAGACCAGCACGAGAGCGGCCGCTGCCAAAAACAAAGTCAATTTCTTCATAGCTTTCATAATTAGTAAGAATGTCCAAATATAGACAAATTATCGTATTGCAGAAAACTACCCCTTAAATTCTTATTACTTTGGATTGGTTTATATTTTCTGTAAGTTTGAGGACCAAAGGGATTTTTATAGTTCTTTTAAAAATTTACCGTTACATCATTCGTGCAAGTGTCCGATGGTGCCGGTCTGACCGATGCCAACGGAGGCAGCGATTACAAATACAGCAACCTGAGTTTACCGCCGCTTTACTTTAAGTTATTGACAAAAGTCTGCAGGCAACCTCGTCGGGATGGTCCACAAGCATTTGGCCGTGATTCATCTTTGGGAACACCTCTATATGTACTGAAGGATACAACTTGAGCAGATGCTCCGCCTGCGGCTTGGCTACGAACGCCTCTTTTGTGCCGTACCAGAAGTGGATATCGGCCCCGTAAATTGCCTCCAGTTTGTTTGTGTAGACTGATTTGTAACCGTCCAGAACTGACCTTCTGCCTCCGAACGGGAAGACTTTGCGGCACTCGTCCAACAGCACGTCAAAATAGTGTGAGTGGAATACGAAACGCCAGAATCCGGTCCAGTGATAGCAGGTCCACACGTTGAAACTCTGGTAATAGCGCAGAGGTCCCTCCAGCCAACGGGGCAGCGGCAACAGCGGGGCGGCATCCATGATTGCATGGTCAACCGTCACCTCATTACGCTCAGTCCATCGACAGAATCAAACCGCGTGCATCGGCCCAGAGTAAATCCGTCCACCTGGAAAGCATAAATCCGGAACTCCTCCTTTAGCAATTCAATAAGCGGAAAGAATATCTGGTACGATACCCCCAGTCCCGGCAACAGCAAAAGAGTCGGTTTCCCCTCGGTCCCGGCCACGTACCAATTAAATAGTTTCATGATCTTTACGGGACGGGAATCGCTGTGATACAGTTTGCTGAGTATGTTGGTGCGGCCGGTGTCGCTGAACCCGCATTTCTCCATCACGCGGCCCGATGCGGGATTATCCACAAAGTAATCGGCCCAGATATTGTTGTACCCTCTCCTGCGGAAACAGTAGTCAATCATAGCGTGAAGAGCCTCGGTGCAATACCCCTTGTTCCAGTATGGCTTGCCAATCCAGTAGCCCACCTCAACGTCATGCTCACCTATCTCAATATTGCTCTCGCCATGCGGATAATAGCCCATACACCCTATCACATGGCCGGTCTCCTTGAGTTCCAGTGCCCAGGTATGTCCGTTTGAAAAGATATTCTTAATCACCATCAGGCTGTCCTCAACCGTCTGATGAGGAGGCCAGCCGGCACGCTCGCCCACATCTGGGTCCGATGCACACAGGAACAGATCCTCCGCATCGGCCTCCGTCCACGCCCTGAACCTCAGTCTCTCTGTCTCAAAATTCTCCATAATCTAAAAAGTGACGCAAAGGGGTCGTTTCGTTTTGCGTCGTTTTTGCAAAATTAATTATCTTTACGCAGAATACTCTTTTTTCCAATATTATGAAACGAGAATTGTCCTTTCTGGCGGCCTTCTTATCGGCCCTGTTCGTCTGCTCCTGCAAGAATAACGACGCCAACGAAGATTGTTTGCAGATTACAAAAAATGACGTTATTGAACTTGAAGGTTCTTTCGATGACAACTATCTGGAAAGTTGGGACTACATCCTGCTTGAGGATGAAAATCTTGACGGAATAATGAGTAACAACTTCAGGGTTCAATATGATGACGGGCTCTATTTTTTGGACAACAAGGCCCCTAGGAATTATTCCATAAAGGTGTTTGACAGCACAGGACACTACCTCAATAACATAGGCCATATGGGGCGTGCACGGAATGAGTTCCTGTTTCTTGACGAATGGGTCATCGACCCCTACCGTAATCAGGTGGTACTCGTTAACCGCAACGGCTACTACAGCAACGTCACCATCAAGAGGTATGATTATCAGGGTAATTTCATTAGTCTGACTGAGACCGACACGCTGTCCGAGCGGTATCACATAGATGAAGTAATCAAATGTATGTCTGACGGCAGCATACTCGTCAGAAACAACCTGAGTATCACACCGGTATATGAATACTTCTACATTCATCCCGACGGCACATTCAGCTCTCCCATGGAACCCAATGGTTATGAGATGGATCTCAGCGATGAAGAAATGGAGATTCTCAAACATGACATCGCTATGGCTGGTGACTGGTACGGATTTCATATACGTGATGCCATCCACAACGCCCAGTCCGATACCACCGTCCTGATGCCAGTGCTGGACAGCCATATCTTCAGTCTATACGGCGACGGATACAGATGCATTGCCAACCTGAGCTGTCTGCCGCAAATATCCGATTACGAGAAAAAGCACCTGAGATATGAGGCGTTTCGTGATGACGATGATCTCTACTCCATTGATGAGTACAAGGACTATCTGTACCTACTGTACAATGATCTTACAGAGTATGTCTTTGAAAAAAATACCTCCAGAATGTACCGTCTGAAACGGGATAGATCCGGGAAAATAAAACCGTTCCAAGGAAGTCGTTATACGATTTATGGCAACGATGTCATATACCAAATCCCATCTTATGAAATAAGAGACGAGCTGGAGTTGATAGACAAAAAAGAATGTGACCGCAGCTACAGTCCCGATGTAATGGAATTCTTCCGCAAGGTCAAAGGCCACGAGAACTCCATCATCATCATTGCCCACTATCGCACTGGGGACGGTTCTGTTCGCGAACAGAACCGTCCCTGATGCGGAGCTCAGGAAAGAATATCTTTCAAACTTTTCTGGTATTTGCGGGAAACGGGGAGCTTGGTGTCGCCTACCGATACTGTATCCTGTGATTCCAGTTTTGCGTATTTGCTGTTCACAAGGAAGGCCCTGTGAATGCGCACGAACCCGGGACCAAGCAACGCCTCCCATTGGGATATTCCGGTGCGATTGTTCAGGGATCGTCCATCTGTGGAATGGACAATGACCTCAGTATCACATGACTCCACATACAGAATCTCGCTGGGCAGCAGCGTGACTTTCTTGCGCATGGAGCAGAACGTGACGGGAGTTTCAAGTTCCGGATGCTTTACGGTGAGCCATCGGTCTATAAGGGAACCGCCTATGGCCAGGATTGACACCAATATGGCTATGAAGAACGGATTAGCCATTATGGGCGGAAGAGATATATTATATCTGTAGTCATCAAATCCGCTTCCAAACGGAATCCCATGGTTCTGCTTTTCAATGAACATGTTTGTGCCTAATATAAGCAGATACTCCAATACCAGAATAGCCATCACAATGTATATTACACCCTGTATTCCCTCACTGCGTTTTTTGAAAGATACCTTGGGCAGCAGATATTTGGCGCCCAGCGCACCTGGAAGGAACATTGTGCCCATAAGCAATGACTCCTGGAACGTGTATCCGGCACTGGAAACGACCAACGCTGCTATCACCACAGACAGCATCCAGTAGAGTATTGTTATAAGCGTTCTCATATCACCCACGAAGATATGAAAACACTCCCGATATTCCCAGCAAAACACCTTTCAAATGACTGACAATTGGGATTTGGGGCCGAAACGTTGGATTTGACACCGTTTTCAAAACCAACATTTGGGATTTGTAAGGCAAAATATGGGGAGGTACCGGGCATCGGACATTAACTTTGCATCAGCACTTAAGGAAAACGGCGCCTGATTTCCGAAAGTGCCCCAAACCGAGTATTACCCTATAATTCAAATTACAATGCAACATCTCATCGCACAACTACCCGGAGGTATTCTTTCCATCCTCACTATTCTGCTGGTGCTGATATTCCTCAGTGCTTGGAAAGCCCCCCGTTGGGTTCGTCCCATCGGCTCTATCGCATTAGGGTTCTGCGCTCTATCCTATATTTACAGCTTCTTTTGGGGGCTTTACGATATCAACAGAGGTATTGAAACCAGTCTCGCCATTATGCTTGGTGGATTTAAAGTGTGGCACTGGCTGATACTGTATGGCTTGTTCATCTACTTTGTATCACATGTCATCAGTTTCATCCAGAAGCCCAGTCATTAACCAATATAAAATGTAACCGCTATGTTCATTACAAAGTTTATTACATATATCAAGCTCATCATTACAGAGTTCATTACAAATATCCATTTCATAATGCAGTCCACAACTCCGTTTATTGCAATAGCCTTTGTTTTGCTGTTGGCTGCAATCATATATGTTGCTATAAAATGTCCTGCCAAACTGCATTCCATAGGAACCGTAACCATTGTATTCGGACTGTTCTGTTTCTCAGTAGCATTTGTTAGTGTGTATGACTGCCTTCAGAGGGATTATCCCGACTGCAGCTATCAGGCTTTCGCTTTCACCAAGATGCTCTCGGGAGAAATCATTACCAGAGAGGATTTCTATTCAGTGGAAAGCATCTGGAAACACCTGGTTTCACCCTTGGCAGGTGCAATTGCCATATTATTCTGGAGCATAATTGACTACCTTATAGCCCGCATCCTCTACATCATCCGCACCCCGCGCATTTAACGCATTGTAACGCATTGGGGACGGTTCTGTTCGCGAACAGAACCGTCCCCTACGCGAACAGAACCGTCCCCGGTGCGGAAAGCTCTGTCGCACCAAATATATCGTTCCTCTTAATTTCCGCCTGAACTGATATTTTAAGATAGAAGTTCTTTCAGATCTTTCTGATACTTGCGGGAAACGGGCAGAGACTCCTCTCCCACCTTGACGGTGTCCTGGCTGTACGATTCCACGTGGTTGCAATTTACCAGGAAGGCCCTGTGGATACGTATAAACGGATATCCCAGGGCCGATTCCCATTGCGATATGCCGGTCTTGTTACGCAGCTTGCGGCCATCGGTTGTATGGATATATACTTCTGTGTCGCAGGACTCAATGTACAGCATCTGGCTGGGAAGCAGCGACACACGCTTTCTGTCAGAGCAGAATGTTATCGGCCCCTGAATCTCTTCGTTGTCCTTGTTGAGCCATCTGGTTACGATTGAACCTCCTATGGCCAGGACCGATACAATCACCGTTATTACCAACGGATGCATCAGGCCCAAGTAACGATGCGAAAACCATAAAGGATTGCTTATATCCCTGCCATTTATTCTTAGAACTCCCGGACTAAGGATAAAACTATATGAGGCAACCAGAATCAGATATTCCATAATCAGGATAGCCAGACATATATAAATAACGTTACGTATGCCCTCACTCCTTTTCTTGAACGATACGGTTGGCAGCATTTTCTTGGCTGCAACAGCTCCGGGAACGAACATCAGACCAATAAATAAGGCACGGAAGAATTGGGTATCGGACGCAAACATAATTATCAGTGCCACTAAAAGCACGGATAAAACCCAATAAGCAATGGTAACGGTTGTTTTCATAAACATTCAACGTTTGTGGTTCTGTGCACGAAGTTAGTGAATCATATTTCAATCCACCAATAATCAGGCGGTCAAATCCCCCCTCAAAACGGATTTGTATGCAAACAGTAGGATTTGACATGACAGCAAGTCACAGACAGGGGGATACAACACTCCAAAAATTAAAAGGGGCCGATCAAACATCATATCTTTGCATAGAACAAAACTCAAACCCACGCGAATATGGAAGAAGAATTAATGGAAATCATTGAAGAAGCTCCCAGTGCCCTTGAGGTATTTTTCACCCGGACACTGCCCACGATGCCACCTATTTCAATGTGTCTTATAACACTTATGCTGTTATTTGTGTTTCTGTGCGCCTGGAAGGCTCCAAGATGGATCAAACCCGTAGGTTCAATTGCACTGTCAATTGCCCTTATCACCATTACCTGGCCATTTCTGAACACTTTCCGTGAGGATGCGCTTGTTGACTACAGAATTGCTCCTATGGTATACTATGACGGAATAATCAGGTTTACGCTGCTCCTTATATATGGAGTATTGGTATTCATCGTATCACGCATAGTGTACCTTATCCAGAAATCACGCAACTGATTGTCTAATCGCACAAAAAAAGACATTATGAAAGAATTCTTTATAGGCACCACACAATATCTGTTTTCATCGTGCCCCGCATTTGATATAACGGTTTACGTCATTATGCTACTGTGCACATTCGCAGCCGCATGGAAGGCTCCGGGTTGGATAAGGACCATCGGAAAGATTGCATTAATGTTATGCATATTCTGTTTCCTGCATAATGCGTATGTCTTTATTCAGGACATCAGCATAAAAAACCCCACCATTATGATGTCAGGCAACAGCCGCGAGTTCAGTGATTTCTTAAGGACAAATCCCGATATCTACAAACTGATAAATCATGATTTCAGACCGTTGATGATGGAAGATATGGCAGGTGCCGTCGCGTCAGTCTGCCTGGGAGGTTTCACATACCTCATCAACAGCATCACCTGCATCATCCGCCTTCCCCGCCTCTAAAAAATGTGGAATTGGGGACAGTCCCCAATTCCACATCTACTGATGACACAAAAGGATCAGTTCCCTGTGTCACATTTAGCGGTCAAAAACGGGAACGCCCCAATCTAAGGGTATGTTACTATCCAAATTGCTGGCCTGCAGCAGACTGGTGGTGTTTGACAGCTTAATTATATCAGTTGAGGGTTTTGTATATTGTCTCTTTTTCATAGTGATAGTGATTACCTCCTTTCATTGATTAGTACCTTATTACCGTTATACAGATAGATGCCGTTCTCTGTAGGCTCCTCCTGTAGCTGACGGCCGTCTATAGTGTACCAGCCTTCAAGCATGGACTTACTGCCGGCACCACTCGGGATATCATATACTACGGTGGTGGTGCCGTCTGAGCCGTGGAATCTGACAACGGCACGCATCATAGCACGGTTACCGGAAGGTGGTTCGGGCAGATAGAAGTGGGCACGGCAGGAACGCAACGTTCTGGGAGCCTCTGCGTAACCTACTATGTTATTGGCACCAAGATAGACTATCTCACCTATGTTATCGTTAGTTATCTCAAACGGTGAGTAGCAGCCTACAAACTGACCGCCGTTAAAACCAACACTGGTCGAAGCCTGTGCATTGATAATTACATTATTGAACACTGGAGCCGAGATGTCATCGCCCTCTGCACCCCACTTGATTATGAACGGGGTGCCGGCGGGAATGGTGGCAGGAGCGTCGGCGAAGTCCAACGTAAGAGTGGTTCCGGTGAGATTTGAGTTTGCATCATCCAGTACCATCACATTGACGTTGTCACCGTCCAGCACGCTGCCGCTCACGGTCAGGTCAAACGGCAGACAGAGTGTGTTCCAATCCCCGTCCTTGTAGAGCGTGCGGCCCTGAAGCGTCACATCGGCAAAGTAACTGTCGGCATCGCTGATGGCCGTGCTGTTGTCGGCATCGTCGGCCAGGCTGATCCTGACGAATGACATGTAGTACTTGCCGTCGTAAAGGATGCCGTTAGCGTATGCCTTTACCATGTCATAATCAGACACCAGTTCACCAAGGTTACTGGGAGTGTTGTTGAGGATGACGGGCTCCATACCTTGGTCGGTGGGCAGGTTGTTGGTGGCAACGTAGTAGCAGTTGATGATGGTAGGCTCGTAAATGCCTTCATCGCCCGTGTGCCAGCGGGCGAAGTTGCTGCCCATCATATTTGCATCGACGCTACTAGGCTTCAGCAGTGAGTTCTTGATGGTAGGCTTGTTATATACTCCCCAACCCACGAATCCGCCGCAGCCCACAGTGCCGGTAGTGGAGGCAAAGGAACCGTCAAACACACAGCCGTCAATGAGGATGGTGTTGCCCCTTCCGCTCAGTACGCTGACTATTCCGCTGTGGGTACCGTCGCCGCTCTTGCTGCTATGGATGGCTACCGAACTGACGCAACCCGTGAGGGTCAGCGCACCGTGCGACTCTGACACGATGCCGCCGGCGAATGGTGCGCTGGTGGTGATGGTGCCCGTGACGTGCAGTTTCTTTATGGTGGCGTTCTTCACGTGGCGGAACGGTGCGGTGTTATTCTCGGTGGTGTTGTAGTCAACGGTCAGCGTCTTGCCGTTGCCGTCGAAGGTGCCTTGGAACGAGTCGGCATCGCCCGTGCCTACCATTGTAGTCACGCTGATGTCGTTGACCAGAACGAAATACTTGTTCGCGTAGGTCGTTCCGCCGTTCACATTGGCAGCCAACTGGTCGAAGTCGGCGGTACACTTGATTTGGTACGGGGCATCCTCAGTGCCGCTGCCCAGCACCAGCGAGCCCCACACGCGTTGGACTGTGCCGACGCTGCTGGCATTGCCACAGCCGCCGCCAGCCCCGCCGTCATGCCAGGCGTTGCCGTTCTCCCAGCCATCACAATCCTTATAGTCGTCAGCAGAAGCTCTGAGGCCGTCTCCTTGTTGATCGGCATGCTTAGGATTGTCCAAGAAAACCTGAGCACCATCGGGGGCAGAACTGCCATTAGCATTGGTGCCGCCTTTACCGCCTTTGGCTCCTGCATAGTAGTAACCATTCAGGGTTCCGGAGTAAAGCACCCATGCCACGTTACCTGCGGCACCGCCGCCACCGCCGCCACCGCCGGGGCCACCGGTGCCGATGTTGCTGGCTGCGCCGCCGAAGCCGCCGGCACCGCCGCCACCACCACCAGCAGCCATATATACAATCGAACTGGGGTGCTGGGAAGCGGTTCTGCCTCCATTGCCACCAGTGCCGTTTGAGCCTGCAGAGCCACCAGTGGCATTCACCGTTATGGCTTCGGTCTGCTGAAATACCTTGTACACATAGAGGTTACCCATAGCAGCCGCAGTACTACCGACACTGCCGGCATTGCCATCAACGCCTTTCTGTGTCTTCTCGTCTCCAGTGCTTCCAGTGCGTTGACCGCCGGTGCCGCCACTGCCGCCATTCGCACCGCGTGTGCCGATGCCTGCACCGGCACCGCCGCCGCCATTGCCACCGGTTCCACCGGAGCCGCCGAGGATGGTATTACCAGAAATCAGAAATGCATCATCGCCGCTGCCGCCATTGCCGCCATTGGCTGCATTGCCGCCCGTGGCATTCAGCGTGCCGCTACCGATTAGGTTGAGCGTGTTGCCCTCCGTCAGTTCAACGCCGGCACCTGCGCCCGTCTGTCCGCTGGCATTGGCACCTATGCTGGTGAGCGTCTTGCCGGAGGGGATGTAGAGAAACACCGTGCCCCGGACGGTCAGGCCGCTGCCGCCAGCGTTGCTGTTGGTGATGTTGAGGTTGTCCGTGATGTAATAGTATGTCGTGGTGCCTACGCTGCCGAGCGTCTGCCCCGTGGTGGAGCCTGCACTAAGTGGTGTCCAGTCTGTCTGGGCGGTCTGCGTCTGCCAGCAGACGGCATCCCATTCGTCTTTGGGCTGGATGACGGTGGTGGCAGTGGGAACCACGCAGTATTTGCCGTTGAAGAAGATGGCGTTCTCGTATACCTTTACCAAGCCATAGTCCTCCACCAAGTCACCGACGTTGCCAGGGTCGCCGGTGGGCGTACTTGCCTCGGTGCCCTGCGTCGTGCCGAGGGTCTGGGTGTAGTAGCAGTTGGTAATGAAGGCATCGGGGTCGCGGGTGAGAGTCTTCGTATAGCCGTCATCTATGGTGGAGACGGTCAGCGTGGCGGGGACAAAGAGGCTGTTGCTTATGGAAGTAGTGGTGTAACCTTTTCCGACATCGGAATACTCATAGCCAGAGATTCCGGCGCAACGCTGATTGCCAGCACCCGTCATCGAGCCGTTGAACACACAGCCGCTGACGGTAAGACTGCCGCCTGCAGTACCGGCCACAAAGCCAGCGAGGGCAGCGTCTATATAGCCTCGGGCTCCGAAGTCTGTGGTGAGCGTCACACTGCTGATGCACCCGGTGATGGTCGTGTTGCCAAAACTGATGCCCACTAAGCCCGACAGCAACTTGCCGTTATCATTGCCCGTCCCGTCGATTGTGCCTGCTGTGCGCAGGTTCCTGATGGTAGCATTCTCGATGCACTTGAACGGTGCACCGAAGCGGCTCTGGTTGCTCAGGTTAACGGTCAGTGTGTGGCCGTAGCCGTCAAATGTGCCGCTGAAAGGCTTGTAATCGTTATCGTTGGCTGCATTGCAACTGCCCACCAACACATTCACGTTGATGTTGTCGGTCAACCTAATGACCTTGCCGCTGTACGAGCGGCCGAGGGTGACGTTGTGGGCAAAGAAGAGCCAGTCCTCAGCACTGCTGATAAGGTATGGGCTGTCCTCGGTGCCATCGCCCTGCGTGGGCCAGTTGGCGTAGTCGAAGACGCACGCTACGTTGACGCTTTTGTTCGGCATTGTGAAGGTATAGCCGCTTGTCTCATTGCCGCTAACAGAAACGTTGTTGCCACTGGTATCGGTGACGGTGACACTACTCACCGGGATTAACTCCCTTGTCAGCGTGACGGTTTCGCCGGGGCGCCAACGCGTAATGCCAGTCTCGCCACCGGCACTGACCGTGACTGTGCCGATCCCCACAATGTTGACGTTGATGGCGTAGGGATAACTGATAGATTGGCGGTACAGGCCCATGCCGCTGGCATTGTTGTACTCGTTCTGGTTGAATGCGTCGTACAAATCCTGCACAGTTCCGTATGCAGCACCTAAGTATTTATCGCGCTGGTCGTGGTTCACCGACACGGTGCCGTAGAAAGTGCAGTGCTGGAGCTCTGTCTTTGCTCCATTTCCATCACCGCTTTTCCCGGCAATTCCACCCACATAGGAATTACCTCCGGTGTTCGTCACATTACCCGTCATGCAGCAGTACTCTATTATTCCGGCATTACCGTTATCACTTTCGGCGTTGTCCCCGGCAATGCCACCCAAATAGCTATTGGATGAACTGATGTCGGCACTCACCCAACAGTTTTTGATGACTCCGAAATTCTGCCCAGCAATTCCACCTACATTTTTACAGTTCCCGACTTCTATTTTGCCTGTCAAATGAAGATCTTGCACTTTGCCGCCATTAGTGGCAAAAAGACCTTGATTATTGTCGTCCGTCCCCCAAATGTGTATGCGAATTGTGTGATTTTCACCATGAAATTCACCTGCGAATGATGAGACAAAGCCTTTGTCCAAAGGTGTCCACGAAACAGCATCGCCCATGTCAATGTTTGCATTGAGCAAATACTTATGCCTGAAATATTTCTTATCATAATCACCGTCACCAGAGTCATCAGTCCAATGCTCGTGTATATAAGCCAGTTCTGATGCACGGTTAATGATGACATAGCCACTGCCGACATCATACACCGGCTTCGTTTTCGAAGAACCGTCCCACACGTCGTCATAGACGATGGGAAAAGTAATCTGTGCCCAACCCTCCTGCACCAAGCCGCAGAACAGGGCAAAGATCAATAGAAACTTACTTCTTTGCATGTTGATATTTGTTTAATTATTTAAAAATCAAATACATGACGTGACGCATTGGGGTCGTTTCACTTTGCGTCACTTATCAAATTTTACAGTTTTTACCTCTATAGTCCTTTTGTACAAGAATTTACATAATGAAAAATATACAAATATACGAACAAATTGCCGGATGCATGCAATAGTTTGTCTCTATTTTATTCATGAATGACACAGGGAACTGATCCTTCTGTGTCATTCTCTAGCCTCAATGCAGAAAACAGCATAAAGGGGAACTGACTTTATATCATTGGCCATCCCGAAGTTTTTTCCTGATATGCGGTAAGCAAAAGGACACTTGTAGGTTTTCTTGAAATTGTTCATGCTGATTGCATCAACCTTCCTGCCTTTCTTGACCTCCAATGGAATGACACTCATACCATCCTGCAGGATGTACTCCACCTCCTGAGTATTATCGTTTTTCCAATAACGGAGCGTAATGCCGTTGGCAGAGAGAGCCTGAGCAACGTAGTTCTCTGCTACGGAACCAAGGAAGGTGTTATCAGTTTCAATGGAATTGAGGAGCATTTGGGCAGGCATCTGGGCTTTTGTGTTAAGTAGGCCGATATCGGACATATAGATCTTGAAATCACTGTAATCTTCCTGTGCCGAGATGGGAATGAAACCATGGGATATCAATTTGCACTTGTGGACTACCCCGGCCAGGATGAGCCATTCTATTGCCTCACCGAATATCTTAGCAGTACCACCTTTTTGCGCAAGCTTGTATTGGAACTTGCGGTTCTCTTTGGCCAACTGCGCAGGAATGGAGTTAAAGCAGGCTCTGATCTTGACTGTGGTTCCCGGTTTGGCGTATTTGGCCATATCGGCATTGTAACCAAGCAGAATGGACTGCTGTACCGTACGGCACTCAAGGTAACTGTGGGTCTCAACGTATTTTCCTACGCTCTCAGGCATACCTCCAATTATAAGGTACCGCTGATAATAATCCAGAGCCAACTGATGAACTGAAGCCGGCATTGCCTCATTTGAATTGAAGTGAGTGCGGATATCCTCAGCCAGAACATCCATATTCATAGCCCACAGGAACTCTTCAAAATCCATAGGGTAAAGGCGCAACTCATCGACCTTACCTACCGGATATGAAAACTCTTCTTCCTGCTTTTCTTGAGTTTCTTCCTGATCCGGCTTGTTTCCCTGATTGACGGCAACACCCAGAAGGCTTCCTGCGGCCACGACATCATACTGTGGATAATCCTCCTGGAAATATTTGAGGGCAAGCAGCGCCCGTTTGCAGTCCTGAATCTCATCCAGTATGACAAGTGTATCATGCGGGATAATCCTGACATTGTACAATGTTTCCAGATAAGCGATTATTTCCAAAGGATTGATATTGTCCTTAAGGAAATTGCGAACATCAGGAACCAGGTCAAGGCTCACCTTGATATAATTCTTATAGTGTTGGTGCCCGAATTCTTCAAGAATGTATGTTTTACCAACCTGACGGGCACCCTGCAGAATGAGAGGCTTATGGTCAGGCCTGTTTTTCCAGTCTATAAGTTGCTGTGTAATTTTTCTTTTCATTGCAATTACTGCCATTATTTTTGAGGCAAATATAATAAAAACTATAAAAAAATCATATAAACTCTGATTAATTCATAGTTTTTGCTCACGTGTAACACAGAGAACTGATCCTTCTGTGTCATCCTTCTGTGTCAAAGGCGGCACTTGAAGTCGGCGTAGTTGAAGGACTTGAGGAGGGTGTAGTCGGAGCCCTGCTTGAGGTAGATTGACGGCAGGGGCATGCCGTTAAAGGTATTGTTCTTTACCATTGAGTAGATGGCCATATCCTCGAATATGAGGGTCTGGCCTTCTTTTATGGGGTTATCGAAGGAGTATTCCCCTATTATATCGCCCGATAGGCACGTGGGGCCGCCAAGACGGTAGGTGTATTTCTTTTCCTGGGGCTGGCCGCTATCGCGCAAAGGGGGCCGATACGGCATCTCAATCACATCGGGCATGTGGCAGGCGGCCGATGTATCAAGGATGGCGATATCCATTGCTCCTGCGTGATGCTGCACCTCAAGCACCTGGGTATGCAGATAACCGGCGTTGAGGGCGATTGCCTCACCCGGCTCAAGATAGACCGTAAGGCCATAACCTTCGCTCATACGGTTGATGCAACGCTCCAGACGCGGAATATCGTAATCAGCGCGGGTAATATGGTGTCCGCCGCCAAAGTTTACCCATTTCATCTGCGGGAGCCACTCACGGAACTGCTCCTCAAAGCCGTTCAGTGTGGTTTCCAGGTCATCGGAATTCTGCTCGCAGAGAGTGTGAAAGTGTAATCCGTCCAGCAGACCTATTGTTTCGGCCGATGCCTGACGGAACTCCTCAAGTGTTACGCCAAGTCTACTCCCGGGAGCGCAAGGATCATAGATTGCATGCTCAGCCGGCTGGGTAGAAATCTGCGGATTGATACGCAAGCCAACCTGCAGCCCAGCCTCCTTGGCCCTAAAGCCAAACAATTCAAGCTGCCTAATGGAATTGAAAACAATATGGTCGCATATTTTCAGGATATCCGGCATATCCTCCTCACGGAACGCAGGAGAGAAAACATGATTCTCGCGACCGGGCATCTCCTCGTGGCACAAGCGGGCCTCAAAGAGTCCGCTTGCGGTTGCGCCACAGAGATATTGTGATATAAGCGGATAGACTGCATAACAACTGAACGCCTTCTGCGCCAGCAGGATTCGGCATCCGGTACGGTCCATTACGCCGCGCAGCACCTTGAGATTCTCCTCCAGGCGGTCGCGGTCAATGACGTAACACGGAGTATGCAGCTGCTCTGCGGTCATCGGGCCCAAAAATCAGTCAACAAGTACAGGATTCTCATCCACAACCCAAGGCAGGCCCCACTTGTTCAGGCCCTCCATGTAGGGATCCGGATCAAACTCCTCAACGTTGAACACGCCTGCACCCTTCCAGGTGCCGGTCATTACCATTGCGGTACCGATCATTGCAGGAACACCGGTGGTGTAAGAGATGGCCTGTGAGCCCAGCTCCTTATAGCACTCCTGGTGGTCGCAAACGTTATATATCTTTATGCTGCGCTTCTTGCCGTCCTTAGTGCCGGTATAGATGCAGCCTATATTGGTCTTGCCTACTGTGCGCGGACCCAGTGATGCGGGATCGGGCAGCAGAGCCTTGAGGAACTGGATGGGAACAATCTCCTTACCCTCAAACATAACGGGATCTGTGCGGAGCATGCCTACGTTCTCAAGACACTTCATGTGAGTAAGGTAGCTCTGACCGAATGTCATGAAGAACCTTATTCTCTTTACGCCGGGGATATTCTTGGCTAGTGACTCAATCTCCTCATGATGAAGCAGATACATATCCTTCATGCCAACCTGCTCAAAGTTGTACTCGCGCTTTATCTCCATGGGCTTGGTCTCAACCCAATGGCCGTTCTCCCAGTATGAACCGTTGGCCGATACCTCACGCAGGTTGATCTCGGGGTTGAAGTTGGTAGCAAAGGGATAACCGTGATCACCGCCGTTGCAGTCCAGAATATCGATGGTATCTATCTGGTCAAAATAGTGCTTGAGGGCATATGCTGTGAATACGCTGGTTACGCCCGGATCAAAGCCTGTGCCCAGAATACCCATGATTCCGGCGTCCTGGAAACGCTTCTGATATGCCCACTGCCAGGAGTAATCAAAATAGGCGGTGAAGCCCTGCTCCTTGCAGCGCTTCTCATATATCTTGCGCCACTCGGGATCCTCGGTATCCTCGGGCTCATAGTTGGCGGAGTCAACGTAATGTACGCCGCATGCCAGGCAGGCGTCCATGATGGTGAGGTCCTGGTACGGCAGGGCCAGGTTCAGTACTACATCGGGCTTGACGCTCTTGATCAGCGCTATCAGTTCATCTACGCTATCGGCGTTTACCTTTGCCGTGGTTATCTTGGAGCGGCTCTTGCCTTGGGCCTCAATCTTCTTCTTGAGGTCATCACACTTGCTTACAGTACGGCTTGCAATGCAAATCTCGTTGAACACTGCGTCGTTCTGGGCGCATTTCTGGATTGCTACTTGGGCTACTCCTCCGCAGCCTATTACTAAAACCTTTCCCATTTTTATAAATTAATCATTCAATAAATATCTATCCAAGGATTTGATGAAATCATCCAATTCTTGACTTTTATATTTCTCAATACTATTAAGTATAATTGCTTTTCTATTGCCTAAATCCTCTATCGGAGAAGGATCTATAGTTTGAACAAAAGATTTAGCATACTCTTTTACTTCTTGAATAGCATCAGGACTATAATTGAGTATGTCAAATAACACACTTTGAGAAATATCGTCTTCTTGAATGTTTTTATCATCAAATCCTTCAGTAATACACTCACAAAGAAAATACTCTTTAAGTGATTCTCTTTGTTCCTTGGTTTTATCGTCTGTTTGTTGTCCCAAACAACTAAATAGAGATAAGACAGACAAAAAGAAAAGATAATAATACCACTTCATAATCTCACAAATTTAAAAGTAATTCGCGAACAATCTTGCAGGCCGCTGCAGTTGATGCTCCGGTTTGATCGTAGGGCGGGCAGAGCTCGTTCACGTCAAGGCCTACGATATTGCAACCATCACATACAGTCTTAATTGCTTCTAACAATTGCATGAATGTAACGCCACCGTACTCTGGAGTACCGGTGCCGGGGAACACTGAGGGATCCATAACATCCAGGTCGATGGTAAAGTACACGGGCACATTACCCAGACCCTTGACCGTCTCTGCAAGTCCGTCAAAGTTGAAAGGATGCAGGTCGGTGTGGCCGGCGCGGGCCCATTGCCACTCGGCACGCTCTCCGGAGCGGATTCCGAACTGGTGGATTCGGCCGTCGCCTATAAGGTCGTGGCAGCGGCGTATCACACATGCATGTGAGAGTTTCACATCCAGATAGTCGTCACGCAGGTCTGTGTGAGCGTCAAAATGGATGATATGAATGTCTGGATACTTTTTGAATACCTCACGGAAGGCACCCAGGGTTACCAGATGCTCACCTCCTATCATAAAGGGAATCTTGCCGTCCTTAAGAATCGTAGCAGTACGCTCCGATATCTGATCAAGGGCTTTATCGGCACTACCGATGCAAAGTTCAATGTCACCGCTGTCAAACACGCTGATGTCCTCCAGGTCGCGGTCCAGCCAGGGACTGTAAGTCTCCAGGCCGAATGACTCTGAGCGGATGGCGTGCGGAGCAAACCTTGTGCCCGGACGGAATGACGTGGTGGAGTCAAACGGGGCGCCAAAGAGCACTATGCGGGCATCGGCATAATCGGCATCACAGCCTATGAATGTCTCTACATTTCTTTCCAGCATGGCTTAGTCCTTTATGGTCTCCACATCGGCCAGCATGCGCTCCACGTATGCGGGAAGGGCAAAACAGCCTTTGTGCAGATTTGTTGTGTAATAGTTGGTCTTTATGCCAAGCTGGTTCCATGCTTCGGCGTCAAGGTCAAGCACCGGACGGTACTTTTTGGAAGCAAAGCCGAATAGCCAGTAACCCGAAGGATAAGTGGGGATATGGGCCTGATACACGCGGCTTATGGGGAACCTGTTCACGATACGCATGTGAGCCTTCTGGGTCTCTAAGCGGTCCTCCTCATAGAAGGGACTCTGATGCTGGTTCACCATGATGCCATCGGCCTTGAGTGCCTTGTAGCAGCTGCCGTAGAACTCGCGGGTGAGCAGGCTCTCGCCAGGACCATAGAATCCGGCTGAGTCAACCACAATCACGTCATACTCATTCTCTATATGGCGGATGTAACGCAGGGCATTCTCCGTGTATATGGTAACGCGGGGATCATCCAGTGACTCAGCCATCTCGGGGAAATACTCACGGCAGGCCTGAACCACGCCCTCATTGATCTCAATCAGGTCAATCTGCTGGATGGACTTGTATTTGAGCAACTCACGTACCACACCTCCGTCACCGGAACCGAACACCAGAATCTTCTGGGCTGTGGGATGTACGGCCATAGGTATGTGTGACAGCATCTCATCATAGATGAACTCATCTCTTTGGGTAAAGATGATGTAACCGTCAACAGCCAGGAACCGGCCAAACTCGGGTGATTCAAAGATATCTACCCTACCCAAGTCATTCTCTGCAGTATAAAGGTGCTTGTCAACCTTAACAGAGAACTTTACGTTTGGAGTATGAAACTCAGAAAACCAAAATTCCATTGCCCTTGAGAATCAATATGTTGTACTTTCCTTAATCACATTCAGACGCTCTACCTTCTCATCCTCAGGACCGGTCAGCTGACAGCCCTTCTCCTTAGCGTAGAGTATGTAGTCAATTATTTCCTGAGTGATGCGCTCACCCGGGGCCAGAATAGGAATTCCGGGAGGATAGCACATGACAAATTCCGTACATATACGTCCATTGGTCTCACGAATGGGAATCATCTCCTCCTTGGGAGCATAGAAAGCCTCCTGCGGAGTCATCACGACCGATGGGTTGATGTACTCATGATCAAACAAACCAGAACGGTCGCGGCTGTAACGGCGCTTAACGTCAACCAGTGCGCTCACCAGACGCTCCACCTCACGCATGCGGTCACCTATAGATATGTAAGCCAGTACGTTACCCATGTCACCCAACTCCAGCTGAATGTCATACTCATCACGCAGCAGGTCATAGACCTCAATGCCTGCCAGGCCGATATCTAGGGTATATACGGTAAGTTTGGTGGGATCAAAATCAAACACGCTGTCACCGTTTATCAGCTCCTTACCGTAAGCGTAGTAGCCGCCAATCTTGTTTATCTCAGTTCGGGCGTAATTTGCAATACGCATCACCTCAGCAAACAGCTCCTTGCCTCTCAGGGCCAGGTTACGGCGTGAAATATCAAGACTTGAAATAAGCAGATAAGATGCGCTTGTGGTCTGCGTAAGATTTATCACCTGACGTACATAACCGGCGCTCACATTAGGACCGGTAAGCAGGAACGAGCTCTGCGTAAGACTACCGCCCGACTTATGCATTGAAACCGATGACATATCGGCCCCGGCGGCCATAGCGGTCAAAGGCATGTCCTCACCAAAGTAGAAATGGGTTCCGTGAGCCTCGTCCACCAGCACCATCATGCCGTGCTCGTGAGCCAGCTCAACAATCTTTTTAAGGTTGGAGCAAATTCCGTAGTAAGTGGGGTTGTTCACCAGAATGGCCTTTGCCTCGGGGTTCTCCTCGATGGCGCGCTCCACCTGTGATATCTTCATGCCTAAGGCTATACCTAAGCGGCTGTCTGTATCGGGATTAACGTAAATTGGAGTTGCGCCGTTCACAACCAGGGCGTTGATCACGCTGCGGTGCACGTTACGCGGCAGGATTATCTTCTCGCCGCTCTTGCAGGCGGTCAGCACCATAGTCTGTACGGCCGATGTAGTACCACCCACCATAAGGAATGCGTGTGCGGCACCGAATGCCTCGGCAGCCAGTTCTTCGGCCTCTTTGATTACTGAAATGGGATGACAGAGATTGTCAAGGGGTTTCATTGAGTTCACATCCAACTCAACGCACTGCTTACCAAGCAGTGAAACAAGTTCGGGGTTTCCCCTACCTCTTTTGTGACCGGGTACATCAAATGGTACCACTCTGTTCCTGCGGAACTCCTGAAGGGCTTCATAAACGGGAGCTTTTCGCTGATCCATCTACTCAAAAACGTTTTAAAAGTTAAACCATCCAGCCTTTTTCCTGACCCTTCCATAAGGGGACAAAAAAAAGACATAAACAATAAAACCTCTCTTGTTTACGTCTTCGGTACGTAGGCAGTAATGCCTTTTGTACTTTCAAATCAGAGTCTATATAGTAAACAAATACTTTTACTACTCTTCTTATTGACCGTTTTCCAAGTCGGGCGGTTATAAAGTAACCAACTTTAAAAAAAGGGGTACGTTACCGTACACAATGTGCGTTATGCGCACAACTCAATAATAGGAAAACTCTGATTCAATCCATTCTGCTTTCCTGAC
>CACWIN010000037.1 GCA_902760965.1 uncultured Bacteroidales bacterium
AACGTATTCACGGTGGGGTTAGTGTGGGACACTTTGGCAAGAAACCGATAAGCTATTTGGTTACCTGAGTTCCGTTGAGGTTAACTCTGGTGCCGTTTCACCATTAACAAGAACTCTGCTGATTCTCTTTCCGTTAACCGTGATATTTCCATCAGCGTCAGTTTCTACTCCAGGGAGATTTTGTATCAATTCTTCGATATTCGTGCCCTCGGGAATGCGGTAAGCGGTTGCGTTCCATTTGGAATCCGGCTTGTCCTCACTTGTTATAGAAACCTGGTCTGTGTTTTTATCAACGTTTACCATTATGTTCCTGCTGTAACCTTCAGGGGTTTTCCCCTCAACTTCATCAACTATATCATTGGCATAAATAGGACTTTGTGCATCGCTGAAAAACTCTTTTCCATTGACGAGTATTTTTCTTACTGCTTTGTCATTAACTGTTACATTATCGTTTCCGTCAACGGATTTGATGGTTTCTTCGTTGCCATCATTAACTGACTGTTCATGATCATAATTCCCTTTCAGGAATTCCATCATTTGATTTGCGTCAGCTTCTTTTCCATTGATCAGGACTTTTTTAACTGGCCTGCCGTTTTGCTTTATTTCACCGGTTTCATTATTGACTTCAACTCCTGTTATTTTCAGGAAGTCTTCTGAACTCTTTGGATCCGGAAGTTCATATTTTAGAACTCCATTTATTTTCAGAGTGTCACCATCGGCTTTGACCTTGGTGATAGTTACCGGATTTGATGTATTAACATCCTGGTTGTCATAAACGTAATTCACCTTGGTTTTTGCATTGAGTGCCAGACTAATGCAAACTAAGGGGAGAAGATAGAGTGCTCTAAGCAGACTCTTCTTGGTTGTTCTTTCCTTTTCCATCATAAAAATTCTGTTTTTTAAAATACTGTGATTGAAATTATTAGCTATTGTGTATCCGTTCATTGCGGCCGCTTTGCTTATGAGCAGATACTGATAACTGCGTAAATCGGTGCCGGCACGCAGTACGGTGTCATCGGCCTCATATTCGTGGACAGCGCGCAGGTCTATGCGCAGCATCCAGATTGCGGGGTTGAACCACTGTGCGGCGGCTATAAGATCGGTAATAAGTACATCAATGGAGTGGTGGAGTGCCACGTGGGCTTTCTCATGCCTGATGATAGCGCTTTCATTGTTGTTCCAGTCAGCTTCAGATATTACAATGTGTCCCATCCAGCTGAATGATGCGGCATTGCCGGGCATAATGTACACAACGGTGCCATCGGCCAAAACCTCTTTACGTGCGTCCTTTATAATATTGCGTACGCGTATAACCGATGTCAGCACTCTGGCCAGTACAAAGACTACGCCTGTGGTATAGACAGCCATGAGGGCAATTTGCCACCAGGGTACAGACGGCTGAGCAGGGGTGCTTGAGACGGCTTGCATCAGCTGGGCCACCGGCATAGGCAATACCTCTGTCTTGTGGATTGTAATAATGCAAACAGGGAGGAGAAATGACAGCAAAGCCGTACTCAAGAGCACAATCCTGTTCAGTCTGTGCCATGAATCCTTGATGAGCAGCAGACGGAAGAATATGTAGAAGACGGCCATTATGACCGCTACTTTCAATTGGTAGGTAAGGAAGGTGATCATTTTTGTTTCTTTTCCAGGTGTGAGATAAGTTCCTTGAGTTCATCGACCGATACCTTGCCGTCACCCACAAATGCCGATACCGCATTCAGGTATGAGCCAAAGTAGTTGCCAATGAATCCGCCCATGGAGAACTTGCTGTATTCATCACGAGTCACGATGGGATAATACTGATAGGTGGGGCCGTATGCCTTGTGGTCCAGGAAACCTTCGGTCTCCAGCTCACGTACCTGTGTGGAGAGCGTATTGAAATGGGGCTTGGGCTCGGGGTAGAGCTCACGGAGTTCCCTTACAAAAAGCGCTCCCTTATCCCAGAAGTGGTTCATTATGACCTCCTTCTTCTCACTAAGCTTGGTTATTTCTTTTTGTTTCATAATGCATCAGTAACTAGTACCGATGCAAATGTAACTAGCAAAATAGTTACTCAACGATTTATTTAGTTAATTAATGTAAAACAGCTCATTTTATACGCTCAGTTAAGAAAATCTTTGATGGGTATCTGATACAATATCTCATCACTTAAATTGCAGCAATACAATGACTTGTTGGCTGCGTTATATGTTAAGCGGTGGAGTGATGCATCGGATGTGAAACCACCTATATAGTTTCCGCTCCAGTCAAAGACAAGGACTTCAGACTCCTTATCTGATTTCCCACCAGCCGAAATATTATCACGATAATTGATGAAGATATAGTCTTTAGAAACAGCTGCATCGCCAAAAGTCATGTTCCCAGGAATGTATTCTGCCTTATCATCATATGTCCTGGCTCCTTTCTGGTGGATGGCAAAGCATTTGTCATTATCCAGGTCAAAGAAAATCAGATAGTTCATATTCTGAAGTGAATGGACAATGATGTTTTTGGTGGGGTGTTTGAAAGTACTTCCCATATATAGTGCATATAATTCAACTACAACCTCTGTATGAACTCCATCGCCGGCTGGCATAATCTGTTTGTGAACCGGGATGACCTTCTTTTCTCCTCCAGCCTGCTGAATGTAAAATTCAGGAGGATCACATTCTCCGTTATGCATCTTTGGCTTTTGGTATATAAAGGTCTTTGAGATATCATCATCAATAAGGGTTGTCTTACCATCAAGCACGAAAGGGCATGGCGCACTGGCTTTTATTACTGCTGCTCCTTTTTGGATGGATTGGGTGATGTTGATTTCCTTTAAGGTACTATTGTCAATAACAGGGAATATGATGTCACCGTCAGACAGATACACTTGTTCGGTGACGGTCCACGGATGCTCGGTTAATTCATTGACAGCGCGGCCTTTTTTTACTATGGAAGCCACTTCCGTATCCTTGTCAATATCATATATCCTTATATAACCGGATGGATCATTTGTAGTGAATAGTAGGTATTTGTCAAAGGCTACCAAATCATTTGCTCCCAAAGGGCAATAGTCCAGTTGGACTGGCGTAATTTTAGACCTGGCCTGGTGAGCATAATCCAGTTCTTTTACCTCAGGAATAAAGATGCTAGAATTGTTTGGGTTAGAGCAGCCGCATAACAAAACTGCAGACAGGAAAAGGATACAAACAATTTTTCTCATAATGAAAGACTAAATAGGTTTATAAACAGGGATAAATCTCGTGTTGTGGCTCAAACATATCACTCATTTTTCTTGCCACCAAATCCCTTAACCAAGATTATGGATTGCAGCCCGTATGGCCGTTAATTTTGTCAGTATTATGTAAATGTTATCAAGGGGCACAAAAAGAACCGTCCCCTTTGTGCCCTTGAGTGTCAAAGGGACTTATTGATTGTAGAGATGTAGTCCAGGATATCGTCCCGGCCGGTCTTGTCAAGCGAGGAGGTGATGAAGTGGGGTGGCAGTTCCTCCCATTGCTCGGAGAGGGTATCAAGGAATTTCTTGACATTTTCCGTAAGACGGCCCCGGCCCAGCTTATCGGCCTTGGTAAAGATGATGCCAAAGGGAACGGAATTCTCGCCCAGCCATTCTATGAATTCAAGATCAATTTTTTGCGGTTCCAGACGGCTGTCTATCAGTACGAACAGCGATGTAAGCTGGGGACGTTCCAGAATGTAGTCGTTGATTATGCGAGTAAGTTGCTCCTGCTGGCTTTTTCCGCGCTTGGCATAGCCGTAACCGGGCAGGTCAACCAGATACCAGTCCTTGTTTATGAGAAAATGGTTTATAAGGAGCGTCTTGCCCGGTGTGGCCGATGTCATGGCAAGTCCTTTGCGGTTTGTAAGCATGTTTATCAGGCTTGACTTGCCCACGTTGGAACGGCCTATGAATGCATACTCGGGTTTGTCATGCAGAGGGCACTTGTCAACATTGGTGTTGCTAATTATGAATTCGGCGCTCTTTATCTCCATTTTTCTGTGGGTTTTATGCTACAAAAATAGTCATTTTAGGCGTAAAAAAACTAAATTTGCGCCAAGACTGAAACCAGGTATGAATCGCGAATATCCTTCATCGGCATTGGAAAGGGCTGTGGGTGAGTTTTCAAAACTGCCCGGTATAGGCCGTAAAACGGCGTTGCGTCTGGTCCTGCACATGCTTTCTAGGCCCGATGAGGAGGTAAGCACGTTTGGACGCGTGTTCAGTACTCTTAAACAGGATATTCACTATTGCAAGGTGTGTCATAATATCTCGGATGCCGATGTTTGCGACATATGTGCCAATCCCAAGCGTGACGGTACTATGCTCTGTGTGGTGGAGAACGTGCAGGATGTGCTTGCTATTGAGAGTACCATGCAGTACAACGGCTTGTATCATGTGCTGGGCGGCATAATCTCACCTATGGACGGCATCGGACCGCAAAACCTTCAGATTGCCAGTCTGGTGGAGCGCGTGGCTGCCGGAGGTATAAACGAGGTTATTTTGGCTCTGAGTCCTACTATGGAGGGCGATACTACCAATTTCTTTATATCCCGTAAGCTTAAGCCATTGGGTGTTAAGATGAGTGTGATAGCCCGTGGCGTGGCTGTAGGCAATAATCTGGAATATGCCGATGAGGTGTCGTTGGGACGTTCCATTGTGGATAGAGTACCTTTTTCATAATAATATTGAAAGAAACATATAACTATGGATACTAAGAAAATGTCAATCAAGCTTATGATAGGATGGATTGCCATCTATGTCGTAGCCGGTATAATTGCGCTGCTTTTTGAATTCGGACCGCTTAAGGATGTGTCGGTAACCCAGCCCAAGACAATCTATGTGTTGGAGGTAGGGGGCGTTCTGTCATCGTTGGCCCTTATTCCTTTGGCATTACGCGGATTCAAGAAAATGATTGACCGTTTGGACGATAAACAGTATCCCGAGGATAAGATTGAGCGGATTTACATGCTATGCTCCTGGTTGCGTCTTGGAGCCTTTTTCCTGGTCGTGGAATTTGGGGTTATGCTGTATTATGTAATCAATGACACGGTTGGTCTGTATATTGCGGCAATAGCAGCAATCTGTTCCATGTTCTCGTTTCCTACAAAGGCTGGCATTGAGCACGAAACCGGATTCTATTGATTCTGTATGCCGTCAGTAAGCATCATCATAGTAAGCTATAATGTCCGGTACTACATTGAGCAGTGCCTTAACTCTGTGTTGCGCTCTGTGCCCGATGCCCAAATCTTTGTTGTGGATAATGACTCATCGGACGGTTCGGTTGAGTATCTGAGAAAACGTTTCCCCAATATTGAAATCATAGCCAATGATTTTAATGCCGGGTTTGGATGTGCCAACAATATGGCGCTTGCCAAGTCTACGGGCAAATATATCCTGTTCCTTAATCCAGATACTGTTGTGGCCGAGAGAACCATTCCGGGTTGCATTGAGTATATGGAAGCTCATCCGGAGACCGGTGCCGTGGGCGTACGAATGCAGTACGGGAACGGACAGTTTGCTTTGGAGTCACGCAGGTCTTTGCCAACGCCATCGGTGTCGTTCTGGCATATGACCGGTTTGGGCCGATTGTTTAAGCGTTCCAGGTTATTTGCCAGATATCACCTTACTTATATGGATTCATCAAAGGAATGTCCTATAGAGGTTGTATCGGGCGCATATATGTTTGTGCGCAAGGAGGCGCTTGACAAAACCGGAGGGTTTGACGAATCGTTCTTTATGTATGGCGAAGACATTGATTTGTCATTCAGGATACTGCAGCAAGGATACAAGAACTGTTATCTGCCTTTACCAATTTTGCATTACAAGGGCGAAAGTACAAACAAGACATCGTATGGCTACGCCAAGGTGTTTTATGATGCAATGATCATCTTCTTTAATAAGCATTATCACCGATACAGTCGCCTTTTTGCCTTGCTTGTGAGAATGGTGGTTGGTTTTAAGAAAATAGGAACCTATGTGGGGCAGAATATTCTGGCCCGGGGAAGAATGCTCAAGGAATATACTGAGAACTGCATTTTTGTCGGGCCAACCGATTCGTTTACCCGGGTGGAGCAGATTCTGTCCGGCAGCGCCATGTTGCGTCGTCCCTTATTTGTAAACGGTAAGGTTAGTGTAAGTGAGACATTGGGTGAAGCCCTTCCCGATGATATCAAGGCTGTTATTTTTGATACATCGGTCTTTAAATATGATGATATCCTGGATTGGATGTACAAAAGGGCATTGGAAGGAAAAAGATACACCATGGGATTGTATTCGTCCCAAACAGGAAAACTGATAACACAATTTGAAACTCTATGATTGAAAAAGGTTTGCTAAGCGACGGCACATATATGTTGCGTGCTCCCGAACCGGAGGACCTTGACGTGCTGTTCAATATGGAGAACGATACGTCATTGTGGATGGCATCGGGCAATGCTGTGCCATATTCCCGTTATCAGATAAAAAAGTACATTGTTCAGTCACAGCACGATTTTTATACTGACCGCCAGGTGAGGTTCATGATTGTGCGTGAGTCCGATTCGGCTGTAATGGGCAGCGTTGATTTGACTGATATTGATCCGTATAACGGTCGCGCAGAAATTGGAATTGCGCTGCAGACAGAATATAGGGAAAAAGGCGTAGCGTCGGCTGCAATAAAAATTGTTTGCGGATATTCCAAAAAGGTTCTGCGTCTGCGTCAGTTGTTCTGTCATGTGCCGGCCAATAATGATCATAGCATTAAATTGTTTGCCAGCAATGGGTTTAGTGAGAGCGGTCGCCTTAAGGATTGGCTTGTTCACGATGAGTCATATTGCGACGTTTTGGTTCTACAGAAATTTTTTTGAAAAAAATGTGCCCAGACGCTTGTAGGAATCAAAAATGTACGTACCTTTGTCACCGCAAAACAGCGAGGTGCGTTAGTTCAGCTGGTTAGAATGCCGCCCTGTCACGGCGGAGGTCATGGGTTCGAGTCCCATACGCACCGCAAAATAAGAGTCGCCCAGTGGCGGCTCTTATTTTGTGGTGCGTAGCGCACATCTTTTTAGTTTCTACGCAAACGCGCTCATTATCATTCTTTCCGATACGCTAGGGGGTGAACAAATATCATATTTTAACTTTTTTTTACCACAAGGGCTATATCGGACAGTAGGGATTATTGTCCGGTTTTTGTAATTTTGCACGTCATAAAAACCTATTTAGTCTTTTATTCAATAATATGTATATAGTTCAACACTTTATTACGCCGCGTTTTTAATCCACTGCGGTAATAGTCCTAACCCCAATAAACCTTTTAGTCCATAATGAAATTAATATTTGGAAAAGCTGTATTCATGGCTTTTATGGCTGTTTATATGTTGACGGCCTGCAATTCAAGCTACAACAATGGTGATGATGCCAGTGTTGTAGATCCCGCTTTGGCGGTATCGGATTCCAAGGATATGACTCAAGAACCGTCAGAGTCTTTACAGCCTACTGCAAAACTCAATTTCAAGATTGTCCTTGCCGAAGGGGCTTTGGTAAATGACAAGTATAAAGCCAAATTTATCAATGCTGATAGTGTTGTTTGTGAGGAGTGCGTAAGTAGTGTGGAGGAAAACGGCAGAGTGGTGATTAACTGGACTGTTCCTGTTCCTGCCGGTACATTACTTAAGGATGCCGCCTTGCATCTTGACGAGGGCCATTCAAGGTCTTCAAGGTTTGTGATAGCCGATACCACAACCCTGAAAGCTCAGGAGTACAGTTTTAAACGCAACTGGGTGTTGGTAAAGCCGCAGGTTTCAGGGATTGATTCCAACTCCAATTATGAGTTCTTTACATCCGATAAGGCCAATGTGACCATATCGGGTGCCAGCGTAGGATACAGATTCTATCTGGATGACGGTGGCAATGTTACTCTTAAGAACGTGAATGCCACATTGTATGCAGTAGGTTGCCTTTCAAACTACATCTGGTCCAGCAGTTCAAAAGATCTGGTTATAACAGTCGAGGGTACTAACACCATCCGTAATCCGTACTCATGTTATGCCATTTACAGCAACCGCAATTTAAAGATGAAAGGCAACGGCACTCTGACAGTGACAGTTCACAATCCTAACGACCGTGGACTTTTTGCATCAAATTATAACAGTACCGGTATCGGCGCCAATGCCTTGGCTGCAGCAGGAAGCACGGTAACCTGCAGTGGTAAGACTGATAACGGTGACGGAACCTACAGTTGGACATATACCGTAAAATCCAAATAATAATTCCGGTCCGTTCTTTTTGAATATAAGCTTTCTGCTTTGCGTTTCCACTCATTTTGTGTACTTTCGCGGGCAGAAAACTTATTGTTTATGACAAAGACAGTTACTTTCGGCGAGGTTATGCTTCGTCTTGCTACCCCGGGCTATGAGCGTTTCGGGCAGGGCAACATGCTTAGTGCAACATTTGGAGGCGGCGAGGCCAATGTAGCCGTTTCGCTTGCCAATTACGGATTACCCGTATCTTTTGTAACCAGAGTTCCCGATAATGATATTGCGGCAGCTTGCCTCAGGGAACTGCGCGGATTTGGCGTCGATGTAAGCGACGTTGTTCTGGGCGGTGAACGTCTGGGCATTTATTTCCTTGAGACTGGTGCGGTAAGCCGCGGCAGCAAGGTTATCTATGACCGTGCAGGTTCATCGATTGCAAAGATTGAGCCCGGTATGATTGACTGGGACAAGGTGCTTGATGGTGCAGGCTGGTTCCATTGGACCGGTATCACACCCGCCATATCAGAGGGTGCAGCCAAGGTTTGCCTGGAGGCAGTAAAGAAGTGTAATGAAAAAGGCATTACAGTATCTTGTGACCTTAACTACCGCAAGAACCTGTGGAAGTGGGGCAAGAAAGCCAGTGAGGTTATGCCGGATCTGGTTGCTTGCACCGATATAGTTCTTGGCAATGAGGAGGATGCACAGATGGCTCTGGGTATCAAACCCGAGGGCGTTGACGTATCCAAGGGTGAGGTAAGTGCCGATGCCTACCTGTCTGTTTCACAGCAGATCATGGCCCGATTCCCCCGCTGCAAGAAGGTAATCACTACATTGCGTACATCAATCAACGCCAATCATAACAAGTGGGCCGGCGTGCTGTATGACGGCAAGACACTGTTCAAGTCAAGACAGTATGACATAACACACATTGTTGACCGTGTAGGTGGCGGTGACTCATTCATGGGCGGCCTCATCTATGGCCTTCGTGTATATGAGGATGACCAGAAGGCACTTGACTTTGCAGTTGCTGCATCGTGCCTCAAGCATACCATATACGGTGATTATAACCGCGTGACTGTATCGGAAGTAGAGAAACTTATGGGTGGCGATGCCTCTGGCCGCGTAGCCCGCTAAATATACCTATATGAGCAGATTCAAGAGATTACAGGTGCTCAACACATTTGTCGGCACCGGAATAGTTCCGCTGTTCTACAACAAGGACGCAGAGCTTGTAAAGAATGTGGTAAAGGCCTGCTATAACGGCGGTGCCCGCGTATTTGAATTCACCAATCGCGGTGACTACGCTCATGAGGTGTTTGCCGAGGTTAATAAATGGTGCGCCAAGGAGTGCCCTGAGATGATCATGGGTGTGGGCTCAGTTTCTGATCCCGCTACCGCAGCACTCTACATCCAGCTTGGTGCCGGATTTATAGTATCACCCAGCCTTAACCCCGATATGGCTAAGATCTGCAACCGCCGCAAGATTGCATGGATTCCCGGTTGCGGTACACTGACCGAGATCAATACTGCCGAGGAACTTGGCTGTGAGATTGTTAAGATATTCCCTGGAACCGAGGTGGGCGGTCCGTCGTTCGTAAAGGCAATCAAGGGGCCGTGCCCATGGACCGAGATTATGCCCTCGGGCGGTGTTTCACCTGATCCTTCAAGCCTTGAGGCCTGGTTCAAAGCCGGTGTTGCCTGCGTAGGTCTGGGTTCCCAGCTCACTCCCAAGGACGTAATCGCCAACGGTGATTTCGGCTTCATCGAAACCAAAGTCCGTGAGTGCATTGACTACGTCCAGGGGCACAAAGGGGACGGTTCTTTTTGTGCCCCTAAATGAAGGAAACCTCGTTCAGGATGCTTGTAACTAGGGGCACAAAAAGAACCGTCCCCTTTGTGCCCCTAGCGGAGTTCTAGGCCGAAGACAGATTCCAGTTCCTTGAGAGCTGGATTTTGTTTTTTCATATTGTCGTACTGCTCCTCACGGGTAAGCAGATGCTCCACGTTGCGAGACTGGTCTATCACAATCTCCATTGCAATGGCGGGATTGCTGAATCTGTCGCGGATAAAGTGGAGAATACGGTCCTGAGCCTGACGTAATTCATCGGCCATCATGGGATTTCCAGCCGTCACTGTGAAAAGAGTGCTGGATTTGATGGCGGGCCGACAGTTAATCATGCGGTTCTTAAGAGGTGTGTCCTGGCGGGGCAGGCTGGCTGCAAAATCATTCCAGCTGTCCAGCAGGGCATCGGGAGTAAGAGGCTTGGCCGGATGCTGCTCCGCATTGGCTGGCTGGTCGGCCTGCTTTACTTGAGACTGGGTGGTGCGACCGGCAGGCTTGTTTCCATAAATGGATGTGAAAATGCTTCCCTTAAAAGAGGGTATAGCGCTCTTTTGCGCAGGTTGTTGGGCGGGTTGCTGAACTGTCTGCGCTGCGACCGGCTTGGCGGTGGCCTTAGGCGCTGCCGCTACCGGAGCTGCCTCTCTGGCAGCTGTTTTTTTGAATATGGGGTGTAATCTTTTGGGCTTGCGCCCACTACTGTCATCGTCTTCGTCGGCCTGAGCTGCCTGTATAAGCGTAAGCTCCACCAAAAGGCGCTTGTTCTTGCTTATGCGGTAATTCAGGTCGCAGTCATTGAATATCTTAAGGGCCCGATACAGGAACTTTGGCGAGCATTTGGCCGATTGCGCCTTGTAGCGTTCGCGCATCTCGTCACTTACCTCAAGAAGCGGGAGTGTGCAGGCGTCGCGGCTAACCAGCAGATTCCTGAAATGAAGCATCAGGCCGCTTATAAGGTGGCTGCCGTCAAATCCTTTGGCCAGGATGTCGTTGAGCAGTACCAATGACTCAGGGATACGTTTTTCAAGGAACATATCGGTGAGATTAAAGAAATGCTCGTAGTCAATTACGTTCAGGTTCTCAATGGTCTTTTGATATGTAACCTGACCGCCGGTAAAACTGACAACCTGGTCAAAAATGGAAAGCGCGTCACGCATTCCGCCATCGGACTTTTCGGCTATGACGGCCAATGCCTCCCGCTCGGCGGTAACACCCTCCTTGGCGGCAACGGATTCAAGATGTTCTATTATGTCCTTGTTGCTTATACGGCTAAAATCATATATCTGACAACGGGACAGAATGGTTGGGATGATCTTGTGCTTTTCGGTTGTGGCCAGAATGAATATGGCGTACTTGGGAGGTTCCTCAAGAGTCTTCAGGAATGCGTTGAATGCGGCTTGCGACAGCATGTGAACCTCATCGATTATATACACCTTGTACTTGCCGTTCATGGGCGGTATGCGCACCTGCTCGGTCAGGTTGCGAATGTCATCGACCGAGTTGTTGCTGGCGGCATCCAACTCAAACACGTTGTATGAACGCAGCTCCTCGTTAAAGCTCTTGCAAGACTCGCACTGGCCGCAGGCCTCGCCGTCGGCACCCCTGTGCTCGCAGTTTATGGTCTTGGCAAAAATACGGGCGCATGTGGTCTTGCCCACGCCTCGCGGGCCGCAAAACAGATAGGTGTTTGCCAGTTTGCCGGAACTGATGGCGTTCTTAAGGGTGGTGGTAAGGGCTTTCTGTCCAACCACGCTGTCAAACGTTATCGGGCGGTACTTTCTGGCTGATACTATATAATCTTCCATAATTGAATCCAATTGTTCAAAGATACTCATTTTTTTGGTGCAACTCATCAATTGAAACTCCGATTTTTTGAACTACTTTTGCAGTAACCAAACGGTATTATGGACAACGGATTCTTACCACAACTCAAGGTTTTTATAGGCAAGCACAAGTATTGGATTGTGTTTGTACTGTTCCTGCTTGTCATTCTTGTGGCAAGTGACAACAGTCTGATTAAGCGTATGGTGCAAAAGCGTGAAATCCGCGATATTCAGGAGCAGTTGCGTCAGAGCGCTGAACTAAAGCGCCAGAACGAACTGATGCTGAACGACCTGAATAACGACAGCCTTGTGATAGACCGAATTGCCCGTGAAAAATACAATATGCATCGTGAAGACGAGGACCTGTTCCTTGAATCCCGCTAACATTCAGTATGGATAAAAAAGAGAGCCGTCTTATAGAATCATTCATAACAGTAGGGGGTGTCCTGCTTCTGTTTGGCGCCGCTGTATATATAACGGGCTGGGAATATGCTCCTTATCTGTATGTGGCCGGCTCGCTTATGTTTGCCTGCGGACAGTTTGCCGACAGGTATCAGGGCAATGATCCCATTGTTAAACGCTTGCGTTTCCAACAGCTGCTGGGTGCAGTCTTTTTGCTGCTTACTGCACTCCTTATGTTTGCCGATCCAATTCATACGCGCCTTTTGTCCGATACAACCATGGGAGGCAGCATCCGATCTTTCCTGCTGGCTCTTACCCGCCGCAACAATTGGATAGTTACTCTTTCAATAGGCGCTGTATTTGAACTGTATTCATCGTTCCGGATGGACAGTATTGCAAAGTCCAAAGTGAAATAGAATCTAAAAGATTCTAAGTCTTTTAACAACTTTTAGCCTCAAAAAGGCATCATAGCATTAAAGAATAATAAATCCTGAATTGATATTTTGTTGTGTTGTAATTTTGCATGCAGAAAAAAGGATTACACATGCTCAGACAACGCTTAAATATGATTGTGGCAGCAGTAGGCTTGATGCTTGTAATAGCATCTTGTTCGGGTTGCTACAAGATAGACGGTGTTGTTGAGACATTCGGTTACGAGGGCCGTGACCTGTATCTTATAGAATATCTTCCTTCACGTATAACCAAGTTTGATTCATGCAAGGTTAATCACGGCAAGTTCCAGATGAGAGGCGTGATTGACTCAACCAGACTTGTTTTCCTTTGCAAGGGTGACCGTCCCATAATACCTATTTATATGGAAAAGGGACGTACCAAGGTTACCATCATGCCCACGGAGATGACGGCATCGGGAACCCGTCAGAATGACCTGTTCTACAGTTTCCTGCAAAAAAAGATTGCCATTGACAACCGTTTTGAGGATTTGTCGCAAAGAAGGTCCTCCATGTCACGTTCGGGTTTTGATTCACGTAAAATGGAACTTGTACAGGATTCTCTCCGCATGATTGTTGATGAGTGTGAAGAGATGATCTGCTCCTTTATGGACCAGAACTATAACGAGCCTGCTGCAGTTGGCGTATTCATGATGCTGAGTGCCGGTCCTTCAACCGAGATATCTCCGTTGTTGCGCAGAATACTTGATTCGGCTCCTAAGGAGTTTCTTGACAAATCATACATCAAGTACTATACGGGCCGGGTGAATTACGCTCGTATAGACTAATACCCTTTGTCAAGGGTTCTCTGAATTATATCACTTACCTGCTGGGCTGTCTGGTTCATTGCCAGAGTCTGTTCCTGTTCTGTTGTGCCTATGTCGGTCCGAGGCATTATAGGTTCGTGGATGGTCATATGGACAGGATGCCAGGTTACATGCCATGCGTGGCGTGACATTACATCGTAATTGCCGTCAATGGTAACCGGGAGGATAGGCAGGTTCAGTTCCTGGGATATCATGAACGCACCTCGTTTGAATCGGCCCATCTTGCCGTCGGGGGTACGTGTGCCTTCAGGAAAAATGACTACCGACATGCCGTCCTTAAGCTTGGATTCGGCCTTTCGGATACTCTCCATTGACTTTAATCTTGAACTGCGCTCAATAAAGATATGTCCAGCCATGTAGCAGGCCCATCCAACAAACGGGATCTTGCCAAGTTCCTTTTTCATAACCCATTTGAACTTTATGCCAAGGAATCCGTACATAAGGAATGCGTCCCAATAACTCTGGTGATTGGCGGCAACTACGTATGACTGGCCTTTCTTTATGTTCTCCTTTCCATGCACGTGGATGGGGATAAAGAATAGCAGGTAAAAAAGCCGTCCCCAGATCATTCCGGGCCAGTAGCCCCAAAAACGGTCATTGAATATGGAGCCTATCATTGTGAACAGAGCCACAATGATTGTTACGACTATCATTACAGGTAATGCAAATACAATCTGATATAAAAGATAGAGAGCTTTAATCATAATCTGTTGAATTCTACTGGTTTTCCTTTTATTGTTTTGTCAAATTTCCCGTTCATGAAAGCGGCGTGACCGTTTACCCAAGTGGCGCATACTTTCCAGCTAAAGCGTTCTCCGTCAAACGGTGTCCAGCCGCATTTGTTGGGCACATGGGCGTCAGATAGGGGGTATCCCTGGTCATTGCGCGATACAAGGGTCAGGTCGGCTTTGTATCCCTTGCGGATAAAACCGCGATCCTTGATCCGGAACAGCAGGGCGGGATTGTGGCACATGAGTCTTACTACATCGGTCATGCTCATAACACCCTGGTCGGCCAGTTCAAGCATGGCAGGCAGCGAGTAGGGGAGCACCGGCATCCCTGATGCGGCACTCTTGCATCCTCCCTGTTTCTCGGATAACAGGTGCGGAGCATGGTCCGTGCCTATAACGTCAATCAGTCCGTTGGTCAACGCCCGGCGCAGTGCATCGCGGTCGGCGGCTGTCTTTACCGCAGGGTTGCATTTTATGCGTGTGCCTTTGGTGCTGTAATCGGCATCGGTAAATATAAGGTGTGCCGGACATGCCTCGGCTGTAAACTGCTTGCTTTCAATCGGGCCTGTGCCAAACAGTTCAAGTTCACGTGCGGTCGAAATATGCAGAATGTGCAGGTGGACGTTTGTTCCGGCAGCTACATGGAGCGCCTTGGAGGTCGATGCATAGCATGCTTCCTCACTGCGAATCAGCGGGTGATACTGTACAGGCGGTTCGCCGCCGCATTGCGCTGTGAAACGTTCCATGTTGGCGTTTATGATTGAACTCTCCTCGCAGTGAACGGCAACGGGAACAATTGCAGCGCGGAACAGTTCCTTGAGTGAATCGGGGTCATCAAGAAGCATTCCTCCGGTACTTGAACCCATAAACAGTTTGACTCCGCAAATGCAGTTTGGGTCAAGGCTTTCAATAAGGTTCAGGTTATTGCGTGTGGCGCCAAGATAGAACGAGTGGTTGACCAGGCATTTTTTTGCCGCAGTCTGGAATTTGTCCTCAAGAGCCTGCATGGTGACCGTCTGGGGAACGCAGTTGGGCATATCAAATACCGTAGTGACACCTCCTGCAACGGCAGCTAGGCTTTCGGATTCCATATCGGCCTTATGGGTTAGTCCGGGATCACGAAAGTGTACATGGTCGTCAATCACACCGGGGAGCAGATATCGGCCTTGCGCATCAATAGTTGTTTGGGCCGATGGCGGATTAGACGTGTATATTCCGGCAATGACCTCATCCTGGATGAGCACAGACGCGGTTTGCATCCGGCCCTCGTTGATGACTGTGGCGTCCTTGATGAGTGTACTGCTCATTCTTGGTTCAGGCTGTTTTCTTTTGGGGATACTTGCGGAACCAGCTGGAAATCTTTAGGCGGATAACTCCAAAGAATGCCTCGCTGAATATGCCGCCGCTCATCTTGGATGTTCCCAACTCGCGGTTTACAAATACAACCGGCACCTCCTTTATCTTGAATCCGCACTTGAATGCGGTAAACTTCATCTCAATCTGGAAAGCGTACCCCTTAAAGTGTATCTTGTCAAGCTCAATGGTTTCCAGAACCTCCCTGCGATAGCATTTGAATCCGGCAGTGGTGTCGTGGATGGGCAGGCCGGTAACTATGTGAACGTATTTGGATGCAAAGTAAGACATCATAACACGTCCCATAGGCCAGTTCACAACATTTACGCCGCTTACGTATCGGGAGCCGATGGCTACGTCATAGCCCTCATCGCGGCACGCGCTGAGCAGACGGGGCAGGTCCGACGGGGCGTGTGAGAAATCTGCATCCATCTCAAAAATGTAATCATATCCGCGCTCAATGCACCATTTGAATCCGGTTATGTATGCCGTGCCCAGACCCAGCTTTCCGGAACGCTCCACAATGAACAGGCGGTCCTTGAAATCAGTTTCCATCAGGCCCTTTACAATATTTGCAGTGCCGTCAGGGGATCCGTCGTCAATAACAAGTATGCTGAAATTATCCTCCAGTGCAAGGACTGCGCGGATTATGTTTTCTATGTTCTCCTTCTCGTTGTAAGTGGGGATTATTACTATGCTTTCACTCTTTTTCATCAGGTCAGTATTTGAATATGCAAAGCTAATATTTTTTTTCTGGGGCACAAAGGGGACGGTTCTTTTTGTGCCCCTTTTGATAATACCCCAAAAGTTCTCCTGGAAGGAGGGGCACAAAAAGAACCGTCCCCTTTGTGCCCCTAAAGGAGTTTATTATTACTTTTGCAGCGATCTTGAAAAACCGGTCAGACTGAAATGACTTTATCTGATTTGAGTGGCCTTTACGGGGGCTTGGCACAGACCAAGGCGCTGATAAAGGAGCTTGCGGGAAAACGCGGAGGAAACGTTTTCTTGCAGGGTTTGCGTGCGTCATCGGCCCCGCTGCTCTTTTCGGGGTTGGCTCAAAAGGTTGACAAACCGTGCATTCTCGCTATTCTGAATGACCAGGAAGAGGCCGCCTATTTTTATCACGACATGGTCCAGACCATTGGCGACGAACAGGTGCTGTTCTTTCCCTCGGCCTACCGCCGCGCCGTCAAGTACGGCCAGAAGGACGATGCCAGCGAGATACTGCGTACAGAGGTGCTGAGCCGTCTGACCACCGTTGAGCCCGATTCCACAACGCTTGTAATTGTTACGTCGCCCGATGCGCTGGCCGAGAAGGTAGTATCCAAGTCCAGTCTTGAGGACAAATCCATACAACTGCATACTGGCGAGACCCTGGACCGTGAGGAACTGCAGGATCTGTTGCTTGAGCTTGGGTTCAACCGCGTGGATTACGTATATGAACCGGGGCAGTTCGCCTTGCGCGGCAGCATACTGGATGTGTTCTCGTTTTCATCGGAATATCCGCTGCGAATAGATTTCTTTGGCGACGACATAGATAGCATTCGCCAATTTTCGGTCGATACACAGCTCTCAACAGACAAAAAGGAGAGTGTAGTGATTGTGCCCGATATGGACAAGGTTCAAGGTGCGCAGGTGTCGCTCATGGATTTCCTTCCGGCCGATACTATACTTGCAGTCAAGGACATGATGCTTACTGCTGACCGCATGACAACGATTGCAAACGAGGTGGCCGATAACGAAAGCCTGGCCGCCCGCATGCGCATAGCCAACGCCGCCGCAGGCTCCGAGGCCAACGCCAATGCCAACGCCAACGTTCAACTCCCGTCATTGCTTACGGCCCAGGACTTCCTCCGCAAAACGACCCAATTCCGAGTAGTGGAGTTCGGCAACAAACCCACAGGAGTTGCATCGGCCACAATTACATTCGATACCACTCCGCAGCCGCTGTTCCACAAGAACTTTGAGCTTGTATCCAAAACCCTGACCGATTATATAGTACAGGGTTACAAGATATATATCCTGACCGATAACCCCAAGCAGGGTGACCGTCTGCATGACATTTTTGCGGAGCGTGGTGAGAATATCCAGTTCATTACAATTGGCAAAACCCTTCATGAGGGATTTGCTGACGGACTGCTAAAATGCTGTTTCTTTACCGACCACCAGATATTTGACCGTTACCACAAGTACAACCTGCGTAGCGACCGGGCCCGAAACGGCAAGGTGGCGCTTACGCTTAAAGAGCTGCAGGAGTTCCAGATTGGTGATTATGTGGTTCATATGGACCACGGTGTGGGTAAGTTCGGCGGACTGGTGCGTGTGCCGCAGGGAGACGGTTATCAGGAGAAGATAAAGATCATTTACAAGAACGATGATGTGGTGTTCGTCTCAATCCACGCCCTGCACAAGGTTTCCAAATACAAGGGCAAGGAGGGTGAGGAGCCGCACATAAACAAGCTGGGCACGGGCGCGTGGGAGAACCTCAAGGAGCGTACCAAGGGTAAGATCAAGGACATTGCGCGTGACCTTATCAAACTGTACGCCAAGCGTCTGGAGGAGAAGGGATTTGCTTACAGTCCGGACAGTTACCTTCAGAACGAGCTGGAGGCCAGCTTTATGTACGAGGATACCCCCGATCAGCTCAAGGCCACTCAGGATGTCAAGATGGACATGGAGAGCAGCCGCCCAATGGACCGTCTCATATGCGGCGATGTTGGATTCGGCAAGACCGAGGTTGCCATACGCGCCGCCTTCAAGGCTGTAGCCGATAACAAACAAGTTGCTGTCCTTGTGCCCACCACCATACTGGCATTCCAGCACTATCAGACATTCCGTGATAGATTGAAAGAGTTCCCGTGCAGGGTGGAGTATCTGTCGCGCGCCCGCAGTGCCGCACAGACCACCTCCATACTTGAGGACCTTAAGGCCGGCAAGATAGACATAATAATTGGTACTCATAAGTTGATTGGCAAGCAGGTCAAGTTCAAGGACCTGGGTTTGCTCATAATTGATGAGGAGCAGAAATTCGGCGTATCGGTTAAGGAAAAACTTAAACAGTTACGCGCCAATGTGGATGTACTCACCATGACCGCCACACCCATACCGCGCACCCTGCAGTTCTCACTTATGGGCGCTCGTGACCTGTCCGTCATTCAGACTCCGCCGCCCAACCGTTATCCCATACAGACCGAG
>CACWIN010000038.1 GCA_902760965.1 uncultured Bacteroidales bacterium
GGGATTTTGTGCATATATTACGTTCGTTTTTGCGTTTCGATGCAAATATAGGGGTAAAATTCTATCCCACATCTAAAGGGACGAAATATTTTTCATCACAATTCTACCCCTCTATTTTAATTTTAACCCCTAAATATCCGATTTAGTCACTCTGTATGCCCGTATATCCCTTTAATTTTCACCCATTGGACCATGTATGTATCTTTGTGGTGAAAAAATTCTGAGATATTCGGTTTATGAACAAGATATGCGCTTTTGGAGATTCGGTTATGAAGGGTATAGTCGAAGACTGTTCCCGGGTGGCCGGCTCCGTTAAATATATGATAAGCAATCTTAGCTTTGCTGAGATATGCAGCTCCCGTCTGGGACTTGATATAAGGAACTATGCCAGGTTCGGCGGAACCATCAACCAGGGCATGGACCTTGTAGAAAAGCATAAGGATGATGTATCGGATTCACGATACTGCGTAATAGAATACGGTGGTAATGACTGCTCTTATCACTGGGATGAGATTTCACAGGATCCCGTGTCGGTCCATAACCCTCTTACCATGCTGGGCGATTTCCGCAGGCAGTATTCGGCTATGATTGACAGGATCTGTAAGAACGGTGCCAAACCGGTTCTGCTTTCACTCCCCCTGATTGACAGCGAGCGTTACTTTAACCATATTACCAAGGGCCTGAATCCCGAAAACATCCTTAAATGGCTGGGCGGTGACGTTGATTTTATAGGTCATTGGCACGATATGTATAATATGGCAGTGTGGAAACTGGGTGCAGCCAAGGGAGTTCCCGTGATTGACATCACATCGCCTTTCCTGGTAAGGAAGGATTACCGCGATTATCTGTGCAGTGACGGTATTCATCCCAACGAGGAGGGTCACCGTATCATTGCCGATGCCATTTGTGATTATGTAAATACAAATAAAAACTTCAAGATATGACTACAATCTGTTCATTTGACTGCAATCAGTCGGCTTTCAAGAGCATTGCCGGCGATGTTAAGCCTATTGCACCGGTTGACGGCAAGTGGGTTGAGGTTTCACCCAGAGTATTCGAGGATCGCGTACGTAACCTTGCTTACGGACTTATGGTCCGTGCATGCCGTCTTGCCCATATAACTCCCAATTTCAACGAGTCGGCCGACGGCTCCAGACTCTCTGTTGACGATGTGGAGTATCTGATGCTCATTGGCGGTACATGGTCACGCAAGTACAAGGCTTCGGTTGACCGTACTATAGCCCGCCTCTTATTGGGTTGCTAATACCTGTAATTCCTTATAAATATCATTTATTCGTCTAGCGGATGGTAGAAATACCGTCCGCTACTTATTTCCGGGTGGAATATTGATATGAACTCTCCCAATAACATCTCAGGGTGGAACGAGGTAAGTTCAAAATAGGGAACCTGATTTACGTTGCAAACCCAGATGTTCCTTTCCTTGAAAGGCTTGAACGATGAATATGACTTAAAGTCCTGTTCAAGCAGACTGTAGGTGAGCTTGACCGAACCGCTGTTCTTCAGTAACCATACATCGGCATCCTGGGCTCTTTCAAATACAGTCTCGAATGACAATGGCACCGATCCGCTCCCGTTGTTGTCCTTGAACAGATAATCACCTCCGGCATCGGCTATCATACGGCCTATTGTGCTGTTTCCTCCTGCCACATACCAGGCCGATCCGCTGCGGGTGTCAAGCATAACTTTTGGGCGCGATATTGTTTTTGATGCTGTCTCCTTAAGAGCTGTGTAGTCCTGCTGTACTTTGTTGAACAGGGAGTCTGCTTTTACGGCTGCTCCAAACAGGCGTCCGTAAAAACGTATCCATTCGGCTCTTGACAAGGGCGATGTCTCCATATAATCGGCACATTCCAATAGTGGTATACCCAGTTTTTCCAGTTGGCCGTAACCTGTCTGCTCAAAAGGTGAAACCATTATGGCATCGGGATGTAGTTCCATTATCTTTTCAACGGTGGGGTACATGCTGTTCCCGCAGTCAGCAATTGTGCCGTCAGCCAAACGTGCACGGATAAGACTGTCTGATATGTACTCCGGTTCACATACTCCCGCTATGCAATCCTCAACTCCCAGTTCCACCAGCAGGTGTGCCATGCTGTTGGTCATTACTACCACGCGTTTCAGGGGGACATGAACAGTATTTTCGTTGCGGCTGTATTTGTAATCTGTGTCAAGTGAGTCCGTAAACGTATAAGTGTGCAGCAGGGTGCCCTTTTTCCATGGGTTGGCTATCCTGACATAATAACCATTATTCTCCTGGTGAACAGTAATATGGCTGGCAAGTTCCATTATGCCGCCCTGGGATTGGAACTGAGTGCCGCCATTGCAGCCACACAAGAGTGCTGCTATACATAGTAGGATTGTAATTCTTCTTTTCATTCTGTCTTGGAATTCAGATTGTAAATGGCTGTGACCTCGGTTGACAATTCACCGATTCTTGGGTAGCATCCAATCACTCCGTTCTGGATCTTTACAAAGTTGATACTGTCCAATCCTGCAGGTGTGCCATCTGATTTTACTGCCCAGTCTATGTCAAATGCCGAATTAGTTTCGGAGTTGGGTAGATTGTCAACGTATCCGTAACCGAATGCAGACATTATGTAGTCGGTGCCATTGAAAGAGACATTGTCAGGTAACAATGTGGCAGTAAAAGATAATGTCGTGTTGCTATACCACTGGGGATAGTACGGCTGGCTATGGAAACCGTTGTGTTGAATGCTGCCGCTACGTTCGTCTGAACCATTCCATGGCGTATCTACGTCATTGGCGGCTGGCTTGGTGTAAGTGATTGTGTATCCCAATGTTGCTCTTCCTTCCTTCTGTTCAGAACCCCATATCTCATACCAATCGTCATCAGGAACTCCGTTGTTGTTGATATCGGCACTTACCCATACTACACCTGGCTCTGCATTGTTGCTAAAGGCGTTGCCGTCAATCCTGAAGTCGGCGCCCTCCTGGTTGTAAACCGAGGTGTTGAATCCTGCGGTAATATAGCCTCCGAATCCTCCCAATGATATCAAACTGCCTGATTGCAGCGCTTTGAGGCATTTGGCATTCATGCTTGCGGCATCATCGCCCTGCTCATAATTGGGCAGTACATTTACAAACTGTCCGGGAGCAGGCATATACTCAAATACCCGGTCAATATCCCCGATTATCTTTGTCTCGCCCTGATATTGAGTCAGAGTTACTTTTTCATCACAAAAGGCTATGGTGTTGGGGTTTATGCCGATGCCCTGAACGCGGTAAAGTAAGCGTCCGTCAGGAGTGAAGCAAAACAGTGTTCCCGGGGTGACGTAATCAAGAGCATCGCATACATATACCTTGCGGGTGTCGGGCTCAACCTTAATTGAGTAAGGACATTCCACGTGTGTGCCGTCGGTTATGAAATCCGAGTCAAGAACCTGACCGGTAGCCAGATCCAGAACTTGTATGGTACCTCCGGCTCCGTATCCGTAGAACCAGGCTTTTCCATCAACAATGTCCATGTTCAGGATGGGGATATCATATGTGGCTGTAACCTGATCGGTCTGTGTGTCAATACGGTGCAACCGGCTGTCATAATCCATTGTGCCGTAATCAAATATTCCTCGTGACACCACGTAAACATTGGTACCATCGGCAAAAATGGTTCCGGGATTGGAGCGAACCGTTATGCGTTTTGTCTCTGTGAATGTATTTATGTCTATGACAGATATCGTATTATCGGGATTCTGAGTATCAAGGCCTCCGGAGTTGGAAACATACAGTTTGCCGTTTGCATGGCAAATTCCATCAGGATTGCGGCCTACCTGAACGGTGGCATCGGTCGTCATAGTCAAAGTATCTATACGGGATACGGTGCCGTCAAAACAGCATACGTATACATATCCGCCGTTTGCGGTCAGGCGTCGCGGTTGTGAAGCTATGCCGTTGCGGCTCAGAGGAATTTGCTTGAGTGAGTTGCAGGTCGATGCATCCAGGATCTCGATGGTGCTTGATTCGGATACCGCTATGTAGATGCGGCTTCCGTAAAGCAGAAGGTCATTGGCCGTATCGCCTATGCGGCGTCCGTTTACCTTCTCAAAGGCATCGTATGAGCGGCCTGTTGCAGCGGACCATGAGTCTGCCTGTCTTGTGGTAAAGTCTATCCACGAAAGAGTGCTGTTGTTCTGGTTGAAAAGACCCTCGGAGAGAACAAATATACCGGCGTGACCGCTGTCATCGATCACGGATTCATCCAGTAACACCGGTTCAGGGTCACAGGCAACAGCAACCAGAATCAGCGATAATATGTAGGGTATTGTCCTCCTCATAGTTCAATCGTGGCCGAAATGCGGAACTGACGGCCCGGCATGGGGTAGTTGCGTACCAGTTCGTAACGGCTGTCAGTAAGGTTTATGCATTCGGCTCTCAAAGTTAGCTCAATTGCTTTTATCCTAAAATTCCTCCACACCGAACATCCTAGCTCGTAATAGGAGGGCATGCGGTATTCTGGGCCATTGTATCCGTTACAATAATACTCTCCGCTATAGAGCAGATTACAGCTTGCGTTTACATACGGAGTCTCAATCCAGGTTACGGCCGATGCCGAATGTCTGGGGGTATACGGCAGCTGGTGGTTCCAGGTGGTGCCGTTGCTGTCCGATTTATCCATTGAGCGTTGATATGTATATGATACCAACAGGGCCGGCCGCACCACGCCATCCTGACTGTGGAGTTCCAGGCCGCTCTCAAATCCGTGGGTTGTGACCTGTCCTATGTTCTTCATCATCCAGACGGCAGTATTCTTGCCTGGTACTGCCATAATGCGGTCCTTTACGTTGCTGTTGTAGGCATCGGCATAAACCGAATACAAAACATTGCCAATCCGTTTTTCAATTACCATTCCGGCCGATGTTACGGATGCATTCTCGGGACGCAGGTCGCGGCGGCCTATCTGTTCAAAATAGAGGTCATTGAAAGTAGGTAGACGCAGTGTATTGCTGAAAAATGCTCTAAAATGTAATCCTGCATCGGGCCATACAAGCCAATTGAGGCCTGCAGTAGGAGAGAGGTGATTATAACTCTCGGCAGCCTGACGCAATTTGGTCTTTTCGGTTGTGAATACGTGGTTCAGGCGGCTTGTAAGTGTAAGGCGTTCCGATGCGTATTTTATGGCAACAGTGCTGTTTATAGTGTATCGGGTAGGGCTTGCCTGATCCGCTCCATTGCCTTCAAGCGTGGACAGACGGCCGTCTATGCCTGCCGATGCAGTGATCCTGTCTGCCAGACGGTATAGTGCTGTGGCAGAAAAATATCCCTCCTGTTCGGTGTAGCGGTTGTCGGTCTTGCCTAAGGTGGTGTTCACTTTTGGGTCCAGATAACGCGTATATGTTATGCCGTATTTTGCACTGGTACGTAATGTAAGGCGGTTGCTCAAAAGAGTTGTGAGAGTGGATTGGATGAATCCGTTGCGGCTCCAGAGCCTCTCATGGGCGGCATTTTCGTTGTAGAGTATGTTTGCGGGCAGTCCTTGTTCCGACTGGAACCAGTATGCACGTGTAGTAAGCGTGGTGTTTTGACCAAAGTTGCTGAACAGGGCACCTTCAACGCGCAGACGCTGTACATCGGAGTTTTCACGGCGCATGTTAAGAGAGCTGGCTCCGTTGTCCTGAGTGTAGGGGTAGTTGCCGTCTGTCTTGAGCCATTCGCCCTGAATCTCCACCATATTGTTTTGCCCAGCCTTGAATGCGCTCTCAGCTTGGGCTGACAATGTGTTGAAACTGCCGTATTTAATTTGGGCGCTGCTGCGCTGTTTTACGTCCTCAAGATCAGGACGGTCTGTGTTGATGCCTATTACTGCGGCCTGTGCGGCAAGCGCAGCCGGTTGGAGCAGGTCGTTGTCGGGGCCACTTACCATGCTGACTGAACCGGCCTGTGAAGCGGAGAACTTGCCCAGATCAATCTGTCCTGTCTGGTTGTCGGTGATTATTATGCCGTCATATGCAACGGCTGTGTGCGATGCACCCAAACCACGAACCGATACGGTCTTGAGCCCGCCTACGCCGCCATAATCCTTTACGGTCGCTCCGCTAAAGTATTTGAGTACATCCGAAACCTGAAGCGTGCCGGTAGCCTGCATCAGTCGGGCATCGGCTTTCTTTGATGTGGAAACGGAATGTGGGTTAGTGGTACGGTTACTGGTTATAGTAACCTGTGGAATGTCTTTTGAACGTATAGTGTCAGATAAAACCTGACCCTGTGCCTCCGGGTGGAAACACAGGGTACAGATTGTTATCAAACAGTATTTTACGTCAAAAGTCATTCTGCATGATTATTCTGTCACGGTCAGCTGATCCAGGCAGAAGTAGGCGGGAGTATTCATGTAAGATATACCGCCATAGATTGATTCATCAGTTGATGACATTGAGAACTGAATCTTTGTAACCTTTCCAAGCTTGGTCAGGTCAACCTGCTGCCATGTGTTGACGATATCGTTTCCGTTTGCAAGCAGGAAATCTACGCTTGCGGTCTTTTCTGTTCCATTGTAACCTGTGATGGTGAGGGTGAACGTGTCATCCTCTGTCCATTCCTTAACATACGGAGTATCGTTACCATCGTTCTGATCCTTTATGGCAAGATATGCATATGTGCTGTTTGTAACATAGCACTCCTTTGCATTGTAAGCCTTACCGTCCTTGAATGTGATTTCGGCAACTATACCGTAACCTCCTGCATTTGCAATGAAGTAAGTGCCGGTCTTAAAACCATTTGCGGTGATTGCTGAAAGGTTCATGTAACCCGGTGTAGTCTTGTCTGTTGTGTTTGTGTACGTGAATCCCTCACCAAATCCATAATCAGTGAAAGAGTGTGTCAGAATAAAAGGATCAATGGTGATAGGCTGCTTATAGTACTGATACGTGGGATCTCCGTAAGGGTCTGACTTGTCGGTTCCTAAGTAAACGGAGTTGGCCTGGTTAAGGCTGGCTGAAAGAGTGTAAGACTTGACTGCATCCTCGCTGTCATTGTTGTCCTTGTCGCACGAAACGAACACAAAGCCCATTGTAAGGGCCATCAAAGCAAATGAATAAAATTTTTTCATCGTAATTATAGTTAGTTAAATACTGAGTCCCGGCAGTTTTATAACACATATAAACGTCTTGCAGGTCTTCTGACTTACCCTGGCTGTCCGCCTTCCCGCTTTTTACGCAGTGGCAAACGAATGGACAGCTCCAAAAGGACTTACAGCAGCGGGTCTGTTCAGGATTCTCACCTGATTCCCTTTTAATCCTACACCCTGAAAGGGCATCGGAACAAAACGTCGCAAAGATATAAACAGATTCTTATTAATACACATGTTGGTCATATTAATTTTCAATTTACAAGTTGTACTTTTGCATCATATTTCAAGATTATGGAAGAAGCAAATCTGGTAAATGACCTGGCGCTGATACTTATTTCGGCGGGGGTATTCACAATAATATCAAAGGCTTTAAAGCAACCGCTCATATTGGGCTATATTCTGGCAGGTTTCCTGGTGGGACCTCATATGGGCCTGTTTCCGACTGTTTCAAGTACGGCCGAGGTAAAGGAGTGGTCAGATATAGGCATTATATTCCTTTTGTTCGCCCTGGGACTTGAATTCAGTTTCAAGAAACTGCTCAAGGTGGGCAGTAGCGCACTGATAACAGCCATGACTCAGTGCGTGGGCATGTTCATACTGGGTTTTCTTGTAGGTGAGGCAATAGGATGGAGCAATATGGAATCCATATTCCTGGGCGGTATGCTCTCCATGTCATCGACCACAATAATAATAAAGGCGTACGATGATTTGGGGTACAAGGACAGGCCATTTGCCCCGTTGGTGTTCGGCGCCCTTGTGTTTGAGGACCTGATAGCGGTGGTACTTATGGTACTGCTCTCCACAATGGCGGTATCAAACAAGTTTGCCGGAGGGCAGATGCTGATGGGTCTGGGTAAACTGGTGTTCTTTTTGATCTTGTGGTTCCTGGTGGGAATATATATGATTCCCACGCTGCTTAAAAAGGCACAGAAATATCTCAACGACGAGATCCTGCTTCTGGTTAGCCTGGGTCTATGCTTTGCCATGGTGTCGCTTGCCAGCCTGGCCGGATTCTCCGAAGCCCTGGGCGCATTCGTAATGGGTTCCATACTTGCCGAGACATTGGAAAGCGAGCATATAATGCATCTTACCAAGGGTATCAAGGACCTGTTTGGCGCAATATTCTTTGTGTCAGTAGGTATGATGGTCGATCCCGGCGTCATTGCGGAGCATTGGGGTACCATCCTGGTCCTGACCATTACCGTGATGATTGGAATACTTTTCTTCTCCACATCGGGTGCCGTCCTGGCCGGACAGGGGCTTGATAATGCGGTCCATGCAGGTTTTAGCCTGGCACAGTTGGGTGAGTTTTCGTTCATTATTGCCGGCCTGGGCGTATCACTTGGCGTGATGCGTGATTTCATTTATCCGGTAATCATTACGGTATCGGTCATTACTACATTCACTACACCTTATATGATTAAGGCGGGAACTCCGGCATACAAGTATCTTATAAAGAAACTTCCGGAGCAGTTCGTGCAGAAAATCAACTCATTCTCAACTCAGGACAAGGAGAATTCCGCTGCGGCGCAGAATGAATGGAAACGGCTCATCAAGGAACTGTCCCTTCGCGTACTGCTGTACGGCGTAATACTTATAGCCTTGGATTTGGGTTCACATCTGTTCCTGGACAAGTTCCTGAACAACCGTCTTGACAGCCTTACTCCGTTTGTCCGCAACCTGATCAGTGTGGTAACTACACTTGTGGCCATGTCACCGTTCCTTGTGGGAATAGCCATATCGGGCGATGACATTAACCGTTCGTCACTTAAACTCATCAAGGAGAAAGAGTCTAACGTGTGGCCGGTGATAGCGCTGGCTTTGTTGCGTATTTTGATAGCCATGGGCTTTGTGGTGAGCGTAATAGCCAGTCACTTTAATCTGGCATTCTGGACTATCCTGCTCATTATTGTGTGCGGTGTGGTGTTTTTCTTTATAGGTCGCCGCTCCATAAGCAAGTTTACTATAGTCGAGGACCGTTTTATGGCAAACCTGAACGAAAAGGAGCGTCAGCAACGCCGCATGACCCCTGTTTCTTCGTCGGTAAGCGACAAGATGTCACGCTACAATGTCAAGACCGATATGATAACCATTTCGCCCGATTCGCTATATGCCGGAAAGAGCCTGCGTGATTTGCCGTTCCGCCATAAATCGGGCGTGAATATAGTAAAGATAATCCGCGGCAGCCGAAGCATTATGATACCGACCGGCGATGAGATGGTATTCCCGTTTGACAAACTGCTTGCGGTAGGAACCAGGGAACAGTTGTCCGAATTCCGTAAGGATATGACCGAGAACGTATTTGTTCCGGCCCAGTCCGAGTCCGACAATCTGGCACCCCGTGAATTTGAGTTGGAATCAATAACGCTTAACGATGAGTCCTGGCTTACAGGCAAGACCCTACGCGATACCGATATGCGTTCCTATGGATGCATGGTGATCAGTGTGGTCAGTGACGGGCAGATTACAACCAACCCTAAAGCCGACTATCGTTTCAAGTCGGGTGATATAGTATGGCTGGCTGGCGAAAAATCGGCTTGCGAATGGTGGGGATGACTCCCTGTTATTTCTTTTTGAAAACCTTTTCAAAAATCTCCTGGGCAATCATCTTTTCGCCCTCCTCGTTAGGATGGATGGTGTCAGGGAAATACTGACGCTTGCCCTGGAACGGGGTGTTCAGGTCTATTATCGGCAGATTCTCCTCCTGTGCCACCTCTTTTATAAGTGGTATCACTCCGTTATAAATAACGCTGTCATTTATGCTCCATGCATGTCCGTAAGCAGGAACGGGCAGGCACAGCCATATCTTGGGATTGGAGGGCAGGGCACGGAATGACCCGATAAGGGTTTTAAGGTCCTTCTTGAAATGATCGCTCTCCTTCCAGTTGTAGGGCTTGCTGTCATTTGTGCCAAGCTTGATGGTAACTATCTGGGGATTGAACTCAAGGGCATCCTTGTAAGCCTGTTCGTTCATATAGGGCATATCGGTTCCCATCATGGTGGTCGTACCGCTCACGCCAAAGTTGCGGACATCGTATTTTTCACCCAGCATTGAACTCAAAACACCGGGGTATGCATCGTGCAAACGGTCCTTTATTCCATGACCGTAGGTAATGCTGTCCCCCACACATGCTACTCTTACAGGTTCTTTCTGACAAGCAGATAGTGTCAGTACCAATACTGACAGGATAATATAAAGACTCTTTTTCATATTGTTTTGTTTTTGTTTATCTGACATCTTATGCTTTCGGCATGAATCGCTTCGAACAGCAGGCGAATGAATTTTTCATCAAGGCCGTACTTTATTCCCTCTCTTACAAGTTCGTCCGATACGGCTTTGTAGCGGTCGGGTTGCAGGATTGAAAGGTTTTTAAGGTTCTTGTATTCACCTATGCTGCCTGTAATGCGGAATCTTTCGGCCAGATTCCTGACAAGTTCCATGTCGATTTCTTCCAGCCTGTTGCGATATGGCTCCAAATAGTCCAGATCAACTTTTTCGGGTTCGCGGTGATATATGAGATTACCGGTCAGTTGCTCAAATTGTGACGGAGTCAGTTGCTGGGCTACGTCGCTCAAGGCGTTCTCGGGGTGGGGGTGTACCTCAATGAACAGACCGTTGGCTTTCATGTCCAACGCCATCTGGGCCAGGTGTGGCACAAGGTCACTGCGTCCTGCCATATGGCTTGGATCGCAAATAACCTGCAATCCCGGTATCCTGCGCCTGAGTTCAATTGGTATCTGCCACTCGGGAGAGTATCGGTATATCCTTTCGTAATAAGAACTGAATCCGCGGTGTATGGCGGCCAGTTTGGTAATTCCTGCTCCTGAAAGACGCTCAAAAGCGCCAATCCAAAGTTCAAGTTCGGCATTGATTGGATTCTTGACCAGTACCGGAATCCGGGTGCCGCGCAATGCATCGGCTATCTCCTGAACTGCAAAGGGGCTTGTAGTGGTGCGGGCGCCAATCCAGACCATGTCTATGCCGGCATTTAGTACGGCTTCTACATGTCGGGCGTTGGCAACCTCAGTTATTACAGCCATTCCGGTCTCTTTACGGACTTGGGTCAGCCATTCCAGCGCCTTGTTGCCGGCGCCTTCGAAAGTACCCGGGCGTGTGCGTGGCTTCCAAACACCGGCGCGGAATATCCTGACACCCAACCTTGCCAGGCTGTGTGCACAGTCAAGAACCTGTTGCTCTGATTCGGCACTGCACGGTCCTGCAATCAGGGGACATTTCCCGGATTGGGATTCCAGCAACTCTATTTTTTCAAGTTCAATCATTTTTAGTAATGATTTTTCCGTCCTTCATAAGGATATGGCCTTCGTTTACCATATAATGCAGGACAATATCTATTTTCTTTCGGTCATACGGCAATGTATAAACTTTCTGGGGATTGTCCGGACTGGAATGGAACGTATCCAGAATATCTTCCATGATTGTTTCACGTTCACCTCGGGACAGGTCTCCCTGTACTTTCTCCTGACACAGGTCGCAGCACAGACACGGTTTGCTTTGGTGTTCTCCAAAGTACTTGAGCAGTATGGCGCTCCTGCAACCGGTCTCGCGGGTTACATATTCCATCATAGCACCTATCCTCTCCTTGAATTCCTCCTTGCGCTGTCTGTAAACCTCCGGGTCAAAACGGATAAGTTGGGTGTCAATACGCTCTCTGGTCCAGGTTATTACGGGTGTCCTGCGTTCGGGTACATAGCGTATAACACCCTGACTTTGCAGGCTCATCAGGATGGTGTAAAGCATGTCACGGTCTATTCCGGCCCTGGAGCAGATCATGTGCTCGTCAATATAGGCGTAATCGGTAAATACTCCGCTGTAGTTTCGGAGTATGATGTTCATCACCTCTTCGGTAGTCTTGTCATGATGCAGCCGGTACAGGTCATCGCGTCCTGCGGTAAAGAGCAGGCGTGCCGAATAATCCATTTCGTCCAGATACTCTATGTAGCCCATCCTGGTAAGTATGCGCAGTGCACTGTCTGTGGGGAGTATGGGCAACATGTAGTGCTGACAGAACTCTCCTAAAGAAAAAGCATAGGTGCATCCCCGTCCGTCGCCTACCGCCATCTGGTGGTAATAGCCCAGTTTTTCATATACATTTCGTATAAAGTCCTCCTTTGGAAAGTTGTCGCTTATGCGTTTGCTCACTGTGCGCTTGTCGCCCGGAGAGTGTAAAAGAACCGCATATGAGCGCTGTCCGTCGCGTCCTGCCCGTCCAGCCTCCTGGAAATATGCCTCAATGGAACTGGGAATATCCATATGGACCACGGTGCGTACGTCGGGCTTGTCAATGCCCATTCCAAAGGCGTTGGTGGCAACCACTACACGGTATAGGTTCTGTGTCCATGCACGTTGCCGCTCGTCTTTAACCACAGGGTCCAGTCCGGCATGGTAGAATGTGGTTGGAATGCCCTCGGCATTCAGGAAATCCGATATCTCCTTGGTCTGGGCCCGGTTCCTTACATATACTATTCCGGTACCCGGCACGCATTCCAGGATATGCTTCAGTTCCAACAGTTTGTTTTCGGTCTTGCGGACAACGTATGACAGGTTCCCGCGGAAAAAGCTCATGCGTATGACATTCTTTTCCTGGAACCCCAGTTTGTCCTGAATGTCATCGGTCACCTGCGGGGTAGCGGTTGCCGTAAGCGCCAGAACGGGTACTCCCGGCAACTCCTTGCGGATATCGGCTATGGTAAGATAAGAGGGGCGGAAATCGTATCCCCACTGGGATATGCAGTGCGATTCGTCTACGGTGAGCAGGCAAATCTTAAGGTGCCGCAGTTTTGTCCTGAACAGTTCCGATGAAAGACGCTCGGGTGATACATATAGGAACTTGTAGCCGCCAAAAATGCAGTTTTCCATGGTTGAGATTATCTCCTCCCGTTTCATGCCGGTATGGATTGCCGCAGCCTTGATGCCGTGTTCCTTAAGGTTGCGCACCTGGTCTTTCATAAGGGCTATAAGCGGCGTGATGACCAGGCATACTCCATCCATGGCCAGTGCCGGTACCTGGAACGTTATGCTCTTGCCGCCTCCGGTGGGCATCAGCCCCAAAGTGTCACGACCACTCCCGATACTCTCAATTATCTGCTGCTGGATGCCGCGGAAACTGTCGTAGCCCCAGTATTGCTTAAGAATATCGGTATAGGTCATAACTCCCGTTCAGGATTTGTTGTCGGGCGTATTGGGCTTGATGCTCTCAATCTGCAGGAGCACCTCACCATGTTTAAAGTTGTTCTCTTCGATTGTGTAGCAGATATCAAACGACCGCTTGGTCTTGATGTAGTTCACGTACGAACTCTGTCCAAATGCTATACCGTTCAGGGGATGGCCGCTCTTGCTGTCAATGAGTTCCAGTTTGATATGCTCGTGGCCGCGTCCTACCACCTTGCTTGTTCCGTAATCGTAAACGTTGCATGTGCGGAATATTGGCTTATGGTTATCGGGGCCGAACGGCTGGAATTTTTTAAGGTCACGGAAGAACTTGGGCGTTATGTCCTTAAAGTCAAGATCTGCATCAATGTCAATTGAGGCCTCAATCTGATCAGGCTCTATGTGGTTTGATACATACTCCTCAAAACGGCGCTTGAACTCCTCAACGTTTTCAACCTTGAGCGAAAGGCCGGCCGCGTATGTGTGTCCGCCAAAGTTTTCAAGCAGGTCCTTGCAGCTCTCAATAGCTTTGTATACATCAAAACCAGATACAGAACGGGCCGAACCTGTAGCCAGTTGGCCGGTCTTGGTGAGCACTACGGCAGGTTTGTAGAAAACCTCGGTCAAACGTGAAGCCACAATGCCGATTACGCCGCGTTTCCATTCCGCATTGTACAGGACAATGGCATGGCGGTTTTCGCCGTCTTCAAGATTGGTGACAATGTTGTTGGCCTCTTCGGTCATCTCTTTGTCATCCTTTTTGCGGTCATCGTTCTCCTGGTCAATGCGTTCGGCCAGTTCCAATGCGCGGTTAAAGTCCTTTTCGACCATCAGGTCAACGGCCTTCTTGCCGCTGCTCATACGTCCTGCCGCATTCAGGCGAGGCCCTATCTTGAACACTATATCGTTTATGGTCAGATTCTTTTCGGTCAGCTTGCATACCTGGATTATGGCTTTAAGGCCTGTGCAAGGATTGCTGTTAAGCTGTTCCAGTCCATAATGGGTAAGCACGCGGTTCTCGCCCATGATAGGGACAATGTCCGATGCGGTACTCACCGCCACCAGGTCAAGGCTTGGCAGCAGTTCGCTGAAAGGTATGCCGTTGTCCAATGCGTACGCCTGCATAAGCTTGAACCCCACGCCACAGCCTGAAAGGTGCTTGAACGGGTATTGGGAGTCAAAACGCTTTGCGTTAAGGATGGCAACTGCCGGTGGCAGCTCGTCATCGGGCACATGATGGTCGCATACAATAAAGTCAATGCCTTTTTCCTTGGCGTAGGCTATCTCCTGAATGGCCTTAATGCCGCAGTCAAGCACAATGACCAGTTTCACGCCTGTTTCATAGGCGTAATCCACTCCTTGCTCCGACACTCCGTAACCTTCGTTGTAGCGGTCCGGAATGTAGTAGTCCAGGTTGTCATAATCCCTTTTAAGGAAATTGTAAACCAGTGCAACGGCAGTGGTGCCGTCCACGTCATAATCACCGTAAACCAGAATGCGCTCGCCGCGCTCTATGGCGCTGTTGATACGTGCTACCGCCTTGTCCATGTCGTCCATGAGCCAAGGGTCAAGCAACTCGTTCAGTTGCGGGTTAAAGAATTTCTGTACTTCGGTCTTGCTGGTTATGCCTCTCTCTATCAGTAGGCGGCAGAGTACGGGACTTATCCCTACAGCCTTTGAAAGCTCATTGGCTGCCTCTGTGGTCTCCGGGGTGGGGGGCACATAGTTCCATCTGAAGTTCATTATTTATGTTATTTTTTATTTTATTCATAGTGAGTATGTTATAATGTCTTTCAGACCTCTGTCCCCGTTTTTCTTAGAGGGTGGGCCGAAAGACCGGTTTGTACCAAAATGCAAAGATAACAAACGGGTTTTTTATTATCAATACTTAACTCTAATTAAATGTGTTTGTTCACTTGATGCCAAGTTTCTTTTTGATATCCTTTGGAATTGCATCCTTATGAACCAGGATGTTCATGGTCTTGTAGGCTACATATGCATCACTTGCAAACCATATGCCTTTGCGGCCATTGGTGGTGTTCCATGAATTCTTGACCATGAAATACTCCTTTCCGTTCTGGTCCTTGGCTATTCCGAATATATGCATGCCGTGGTCATCGGTAGTCTCCCAATTGTCATATGCCTCCTGACGCATCTCCTGAGTAATCTCCTTCTCGGGAGTGGAGGGTTCTATTTTGGCTGCGGCCAGCTTGTCATCCTGAGGAATGACGCAAACACCCGTGGTGTCACGTCTGAATCCGGTTTCGGATACATCGGCACCCCAGGCAAATGTGTAACCGTTTTTGATTGCGTTGTGCATTACTTCCATGAATTCGTCAAGGGGCAGGTTGTATGAGAGACCCCAGCGCCAGTTGTCCTGGATTTCCAGGATAAACTGCTCATAGAAAGGATGATGCGTATATGATGTGAGTGAAATGTAGTCATCCATGTTCAGACCCAGTGACTCTGCGTATGACTTGGGGGTGTACTCCTTTCCGTTGTAAGTGAATTTTTCGGGGCACTCACCAATGTATGCATCATAGATTCCGGAGAAACCTTTCTGCCATACGTTGCTAAGCTTCTTGAGGCTGCTCTTGGCCAACGCGTCCACGTATGCGGTTGCAACGGCAGTCAGCTCAGTGTGGTTTATGCGTTCACTCTTGTACAACATTCCGGGCATAATCTCCTGGGGAACTATTCCGTAGTTTTTCCAGCAGTATACTACATCGTAAAAACTGCCGCCTTGAGCAAACTCAATGTCACCATGAAGCCTGACGGCTGCCTGTGCGCGGTCCTCCATTGTCTTGTGCACTACGAACATCTCGGCCAGATCAAGTTCTCCCTTTCCCTTGCGAATCAGCTCGGACTCAAAAAAACTCAATGACGAGAAAGACCAGCATGTGCCTGACTGGGCCTGGTCCTTGACTGATGTTACGGGTATAGAGTCAACGGTGGTAAATACAAAGCCCTCCGGCTTTCCGTTTTGTGCAAATGCCGATACAAACAATGTGGAGACGGCAGCAAGTGTAAGAATCCTTCTCATAATTATGTATGTTTTGTCTTTGTTTTAATTGAATCCAAAAATATTCTTTTTATGACAACTTTCCAAGAAACCCCGTAAAAACTATTATATTCGCATCCTGAATTAGGAATAATCAATGTTTTTCCATACAAGCCATAACGGAGCTATCCGCATAACAACAGGTTGTTTTAAGAAAGAAACGGACAACGGTTCCTGGACTGAGTCCAATTCGGTTCTTTCGGTTACCGACCCCTGCCTGCCGTTCAACGCGCAGGCGGAACAGGTGCTTTTGGGTATTGATAGTGTGGCATTTCAGTATGGGAATCCGGTATTTATAAGGTTTTTTCTAAGCGACCCGGCCAATCAGACTGAATATGTCAAAGACCATTTAAAATGTAACTGTCCTGTATCCGTAATAGGTCAGGCTCCTCTTGATGGGTCCAAGATTGCAGCGTGGATTTGGTGCAGGAGTAACGCCACGGTTAAAAAAATCAGGGATGGATTACATTCTGTATCCTGGCTCGGTACCGAAGAAATATGGTATTCAAGCGGACTTTCGGGTGCCAGTGATTCTTTTGCCCAGACTGTGGAACTGCTTGATGATTTGAGCTCCGCTTTACAGGCTCATGGCATGACGCTTCAGGATGATTGCGTACGCACATGGCTCTTTGTCCAAAACATAGACGTTAATTATAAGGGAGTAGTTGACGGGCGCAACTCGGTTTTTGACCGTCATGGCTTGACATGTGACACTCATTTCATTTCCAGTACCGGAATAGAAGGACGCACTTTGAACCATGCCAACAAGGTTATGTTGGATGCGGTTGCTGTTAAAGGTATTGGAGTAGAGCAACAATACCTATATGGTGCCAGCCATCTTAACCGTACATCGGAGTATGGCGTAAGGTTTGAGCGTGGTACGGTTGTGCGTTATCCGGACTTTAAACATGTGTTCATTTCGGGCACTGCCAGTATAGACAATAAGGGGCAGGTAATGTATCCGGGTGATATAGTCCGTCAGACCGGTCGAATGATTGAAAATGTTGAGGTGCTGCTGGCTGAGTCCGGTTGCAGTTTCAACGATGTTCCGGCCATAACCGTCTATCTGCGTGATCCTTCGGATTACGCTGTCGTAAAACAAATACTTGCGGAACGCTTCCCTGAGCATCCGCTCATTGTCACTTTGGCTCCAGTCTGCCGTCCCGGATGGCTTATCGAGATGGAGTGCGTGGCAATTTCCTGTTAATGTCAGGCTTCGGAGAACTGGTCTTTACCTACACCGCAGATGGGGCATACCCAATCTTCGGGAAGGTCCTGGAATTCTGTACCGGCGGCTATGCCATTGTCGGGATCTCCTACTGCCGGATCGTACTCGTATCCGCAGACTTCGCAAATGTACTTACTCATAATCATTAAGGTTTTAATGGGTTAAGGTCTGATTTGAACCACTCAATAAACTTTCCGATACCCTGGTGAAGGGTTGTGGTGGGCTTGTAGCCGCACTCGCGCTCCAGTTTGGAGGTATCGGCATAAGTCTTGAGCACATCACCCTGTTGCATGGGCAGGAATATCTTGTTGGCTTGGACTCCAAGCGCGTTCTCAATTTCGTTTATGAAATCCATAAGCTGCACGGGGTTGGAGCAACCTATATTATATACTTTCCAGGGAACGTTATTTGTACACTCATCGGCCTTGGGCTGATGATCGATGACCTGGATGGTACCCTCCACTATATCATCTATATAGGTGAAGTCGCGGCTCAGGTTGCCGTTGTTGAATACCTTTATGGGCTCACCTTTACTTATTGCAGTAGCGAACAGCATCGGCGCCATATCGGGACGCCCCCAGGGGCCGTAAACGGTAAAGAATCGCAAGCCGGTGGTGGGCAGGCCATACAGTTTGCTGTAGGAGTGGGCCATAAGCTCGTTGGCCTTCTTGGTGGCGGCGTACAGGCTCACGGGATTATCCACGCGGTCATCCTCACTGAACGGAACCTTGTCATTCATTCCGTAGACCGATGATGACGATGCATATACCAGATACTTTACATCATTATGCCTGCAGCACTCCAGCACGTTCATGAAACCCACCAGGTTGCTGTCCAGGTATGCATATGGATTGGTAATGGAATACCTTACGCCTGCCTGGGCTGCCAGGTTTACAACAATGTCAAACTTTTCCTGTTGGAACAACTCGGCCATCTGTCCGCGGTCGGCCAGGTCCATCTTTATAAAACGGTAGTTGGGGAACAGGGTGCTCTCCCTTGTTGATCCGTCAATGAACCTGCCGCTGTGTGAGTGTATTCCGCACTGCTCTAGGCGACCCAGTTTGAGCCGGACATCGTAATAATCATTCATGTTGTCCAATCCCACAACCTCATCGCCGCGCTGCGCCAGCCGGTATGCCAGCTTTGAGCCAATGAATCCTGCTGCTCCCGTTACAAGTATCTTCATGCTTATTTCATTTGTTATGCAAATATACAAAAAGCACGCACTAGGGGCACAAAGGGGACGGTTCTTTTTGTGCCCCTGTTTTTAACACCTCCAACAGCCATATTTAGGGGCACAAAAAGAACCGTCCCCTTTGTGCACCTGACAAATTGTATTATATATGCTCTTGATTGTGCATATTTATGCTCAAAGCGGCAGTTTTAATGCCGATTATTTGGCATTGTGTATAACATTTTGTATTTTTTGCATAATTAACGTGAAAAAATTTGCGCATTCTTTGCTCATTTTGATGACAAATAGTAACTTTGCAAACGCTTTTGATAGCAAATTCACAAAATATACAAAATAATTCAACTATTATGGACAAACAGGTAAAGAATTACGTTGACAAGTTCATGGCTGAGCTTATAGCCAAGAATCCCGGTGAGAAGGAATTCCATCAGGCAGTTAAGGAAGTTGTAGAGAGCGTTGCTCCTTATATCCTTCAGAACCCTTACCTCCTGGATCAGAAGATCATGGAGCGTATCGTTGAGCCTGAGAGGGTAATCATGTTCCGTGTTCCCTGGATGGATGATAAAGGTGAGATTCATGTAAACCGCGGTTTCCGCGTTCAGATGAACAGCGCCATCGGCCCGTACAAACCTATGGGTGGTGCCAAGGGTGGTTCAGACTTCAGCCCGCGCGGCAAGTCCGATGCTGAGGTAATGCGTTTCTGCCAGAGCTTCATCAACGAGCTTTATCGTCATATCGGTCCTGACACCGACGTACCTGCAGGTGATATAGGTGTAGGCGGCCGTGAGGTTGGTTTCATGTTCGGTCAGTACAAGAAGCTCAAGAACGAGTGGACTGGTACTTATACCGGTAAGGGTCAGACCGGTAAGGGTCAGTGCTGGGGCGGTAGCCTGCTGCGTCCCGAGGCAACCGGTTACGGTGCTTGCTACTTTGCTCAGGACATGCTTGCTACACGCGGCAAGAGCTTCAAGGGCCAGACTGTTGTTATCTCAGGTTCAGGTAACGTTGCACAGTATGCTGCCGAGAAGGCTATGCGTCTGGGTGCCAAGGTTGTTACCTTCTCTGACTCAAACGGTTACATCTACGATCCCGAGGGCATGACCGAGGAGAAGATCGCTTATGTAAAGAACCTCAAGAACGTTATCCGTGGACGTATCAAGGAGTATGTAAAGCAGTATCCTAACGCCAAGTACTTTGAGGGCGAGCGTCCTTGGGGCGTTAAGTGCGACATCGCTATGCCTTGCGCTACCCAGAACGAGATTGAGCTTAAGGATGCTGAGAAGCTGGTGGCCAACGGTTGCTACTGCGTAACCGAGGGTGCCAACATGCCTACCACTCCCGATGCAATCGCTCTGTTCCAGAAGAACAAGATGCTGTATTCACCCGGTAAGGCTTCAAACGCCGGTGGTGTATCAACATCAGGTCTTGAGATGTCACAGAACTCAATGCGTCTCAAATGGACCGCTGAGGAGGTTGACGAGAAGCTGCATCGCATCATGAGCGATATCCACGCTGCCTGCGTTAAGTACGGTACCGAGGAGGATGGCTACATCAACTACGTGAAGGGCGCCAACATCGCTGGCTTCATCAAAGTAGCCAACGCAATGTGCGAGCAGGGTTTGGTATAATCCTTATTAATAACTATTTTTGGGCTGGCTTAGAGATTCTGGGCCAGCCCAAATTATTTAATGATGATGGAAGAGAAAGAGAGACATAACGCCGAACTGATGGCCCGCAGGATACGCCGTATCCTCCTGGTATGCAACAATTATGACAGCTACTCACTTGAGGAGGACGGTCATATCGAGGCTCAGATAGCCGAGGATTACTCGGCCTTGAACCTGAGCAACCCGCCTGAAATCATCAGGGTGGAGACTACCGTTGAGGCTCTGGAAAAGGTTCGTGGCGGCGAGCGTTTTGATCTTGTAATAACCATGTACAACGTGGGTGAGGTGAGTGTGTTTGATTTCTCATGCCAGATGAAACAGCTCGTGCCCGATACGCCTATCGTATTGCTGGCGTCGTTCTCTCGTGAGATTTATCGCCGCATCCAGGATCATGACACATCGGCCATAGACTGGTTTTTCTGCTGGAACAACTCCACAGACCTTATCATTGCCATCATCAAACTGCTTGAGGACCGCATGAATGCGGAGCATGACATACTGGAGGAGGGAGTGCGCGCCATACTTCTGATTGAGGACTCCGTGCGTTACTACTCCAGCTATCTGCCGGCTCTCTACCGGCTGGTGCTGCGCCAGAACAGCGATGCCATCAGCGATACGCTTAATGAAAAGCAGCAGACCCGGCGTAAGCGCTCTCGTCCCAAGATTCTCATGGCCAGCTGCTATGATGATGCCGTGGAACTGTACGAGCGTTACAAGCAGAATATCCTGGGCGTGATTTCGGATATAGGTTTTGTGATTCACAGGAACGATCCCCCTGAAAAGGAGAAACTGGATGCCGGTCTGGACCTGTGCCATCATATACGCAAGGATAACCCCACCATGCCTATCCTGCTGCAGTCATCGCAGGAGAGTATGCGCAAGGTGGCTCAGGAACTTGGCGTGGGCTTTGTGGTCAAGACCTCCAAGACACTTACCCATGACCTGTCGGAGTATATAGGCCGAGAGTTCGGATTCGGTGATTTTGTTGTGACCGATCCGCAGACAGGCGATGAGATACTGCGCGCCAAGGACCTGTACGGATTCGAGAAGATAATCAAGGAGATATCGGACAGTGATTTCCGCCGCCTGAGCGACAAGAACTATATATCCCGATGGCTGTTTGCCCGCGGTCTGTTCTCACTTGGCAAGCAATTGCGCCCGCTCACCATACGTGATGACTCCGACCTGCCTGAGATACGCCGCCTCAACCTGAGCATGATACATGACTTCCGCATGATGCAGGGTGTGGGTGTGGTGGCCAGGTTCAACCCTGCTACCTACAACGATACAATACGGTTTGCCCGTTTGGGAAGCGGTTCTATGGGCGGCAAGGCCCGTGGTCTGGCATTCCTGAACCATGTGCTGGTAAAGTATGACATGTATGACAAGTATGAGGATGTGCGTATCACCGTACCCCGTACCTTAGTCATTACAACCGAGTATTTTGACCGTTTCATAATAGACAACGGCCTCCAGTACGTTATAAATTCCGATATATCCGACTCTGAAATACTGTCGGAATTTGTAGCATCCACCCTGCCGCAGGAACTTACCGATGCTCTCAAGGTGTTCATACATAAGGTGCGCAAGCCTCTGGCCGTACGCTCATCGTCAAAACTGGAGGACTCATACTATCAGCCCTTTGCCGGTGTATATTCCACCTATATGATTCCCCGCACGGAGAATGAGGACCAGCAGCTGCGTCTGCTCTCCAAGGCCATCAAGAGCGTCTATGCATCAATATTCTATGCTTCGTCACGTAGCTATATCTCAGCTACGGCCAATATGATATCGGAGGAGAAGATGGCCATCATACTGCAGGAGATATGCGGCAGCAGCGACCAGGGCTATTTCTTCCCTACGCTTTCCGGTGTGGCCCGCTCGGTCAACTTCTATCCCATAGGTCACGAGCAGGCCGAGGACGGTATAGTAAAGGTGGCGTTCGGATTGGGTAAGGCGGTGGTGGACGGTGACCTTGTGCTCCGGTTCTCACCCAAATACCCCAAGCACGTGTTGCAGACATCAACCATAGAGCAGGTCATGACTGAGACACAGAAGCAGATGTTCGCTCTCAATCTCAACCCTGAAAAGTTCAAGACATCCATTGATGATGCCGTAAACCTGGAGCATCTTGACATAGCCGACTGCGAGAAATTCCGCAACCTCAAGTACGTGGTATCCACATTTGACCTTGAGAACCAGCGGATGGTGGATTCGGCCTATCCCAAAGGCCCCCGGTTCGTCACATTTGCGCAAATGCTCAAATACAAGACATTCCCGCTTGCCGAGATAGTGCAGGATTTGCTTGACATTGCAGCCAAGGAGATGAAATGCGGCGTGGAGATTGAGTTTGCGGCCGATCTGGACCGCGGAGGTGATCCCAACAAGCTACCCAAGTTCCAGGTGCTCCAGATTCGCCCCATATCGGTCGATAGCCGCAACGTTGACGTGAACTGGGATGAGATTGATACCGATGGCGCCATGCTCAAATCGGACAGCGCGCTGGGCACCGGTTGGATTAAGGGTATCCAGGATGTGATTTACCTCAAGAAAGAGGCTTTTGATACACAAAAGACCATAAATATGGCCCGTGAGCTGACCGCCATTAACACCCGCATGCGCTCTGAGGGTAAGAACTATGTGCTGATAGGATTCGGCCGATGGGGCTCCAGCATTCCGTCATTAGGTGTTCCGGTGCAGTGGAGCAACATATCCGAGGCTAAGGTCATAGTGGAGTGCAGCCTTGAGGATTTCCGCGTGGATCCAAGCCAGGGCACCCATTTCTTCCAGAACCTTACATCGTTCAACGCCGGCTACATAAACGTGGATCCATACGGAGGCAAAGGTGATGTTATGGAGTTTGAAGAGCTGGACAGCCTGCCGGCAGTAGAGGAGACGGCCTATCTGCGTCACGTAAGGTTTGACCGCGAGCTTGAAATCTGCATTGACGGTCGCAACAGCAAGGCGATGATTAAATGAACAAGATAGCCATTAATTATGTATTTTTGTGGCACTTAAGAGTAAGGTTATAGTTTTATAGACAATATGGTAACGTTCGTGATAGCTTTGATAGCCCTGGTTTTGGGTTATGTGTTCTACGGAAAATTCATTGAGCGTCTGTTTGGGGCCGATCCCAAGCGTGAGGTGCCGGCTAAGGCTATGGCCGACGGCGTGGATTACATTGCCATGCCCACATGGAAGGCCTACATGATCCAGTTCCTGAACATAGCAGGCCTGGGCCCGATATTCGGTGCCATCATGGGTGCCAAGTTCGGTACCGCATCATATTTGTGGATTGTGTTCGGTACCATTTTTGCAGGTAGCGTGCACGACTATCTTTCGGGAATGATTTCCATGCGTCACGGTGGCGAAAGCCTGCCGCAGCTTATAGGCAGATACCTGGGCAGTCCTATCCAGAAGGTGTTTATAATTTTCTCAATGGTATTGCTTATCCTTGTAGGTGCCGTGTTTGTTTCACAGCCTGCCGACATCCTGGCTCGCCTTACCCCTGAATCAATGGGTGTGAACCTGTGGATAGTGATCATATTCATCTATTATCTAATAGCTACATTGTTTCCTATTGACAAGATTATCGGAAAGTTCTATCCCATATTCGGTGCAGCGCTTCTGTTTATGGCCATAGGCATTATGATTGCCCTGTTCATTAACCGTCCTGAGCTGCCCGAGATGTGGAACGGGTTCGGTACAAAATATGACAAGAACCCCATATTCCCCATGATGTTCATATCCATTGCCTGCGGTGCCATCAGCGGATTCCACGCAACTCAGTCACCCCTTATGGCCCGATGCATGACCAATGAGACCAAGGGCCGCATGGTGTTCTACGGTGCAATGATCTCGGAGGGTATCGTGGCTCTTATCTGGGCCGCTGCCGCTACCGCATATTTTGGTGAGCACGGAACAGACCAGGGTGCCGCTGCTATCGTGCTGGATATCTCCAAGACCTGGCTGGGTAAGGTTGGCGGTCTGCTGGCTGTTATCGGCGTTGTTGTGGCTCCAATATCATCGGGCGATACGGCCCTTCGTTCAGCACGTCTTATCGTGGCCGATTTCTTCCATATCAAGCAAAAGTCAATTGGCAGCCGTCTGGCCATAAGCATTCCGCTGTTCATAATCACTTTCTTTGCGCTGTTCTACAGCCTGCGTGACAAGGAGGGATTCAATATAATATGGCGTTATTTTGCATGGTCCAACCAGACTCTTGCTGTGTTCACCTTGTGGGCAGTGACAGTCTACTTGACCAAGCATAAAAAACCGGCCATATTTACTCTCATACCGGCTCTGTTCATGACAGTAGTAACGGTTACATACATCTTTATGGCCCCCGAGGGATTCCGCCTTGCTCCATGGATTGCCTACATCATTGCAGGAGTAGTGGCAGTATCCTTCCTGGCAATCTATCTTTTCTGGAAGCGCCGGCAATAACTTGTTAAAATTGCAAAGTCCACTTTGCAAAATGTGGATTTTTTGTATTACCTTTGCAGTCCGCGTACACGAGTGCGCGGGCGTGCTATTTTTATATGGAACAGTTTTTCAGGACACATGACTATCTTATTGAGCACTTGCAGGCATCTGTAAGGCGTGATCTCATGGATGAGATTGACTGGTCCAGCCGTATGATAGGCATAAAGGGTACGCGCGGGGTGGGGAAGACCACTTTCCTCCTTCAGTATGCCAAGGAAAAATTCGGGCGTGACCGTTCATGTCTGTACATAAACATGAACAATCTCTATTTTCAGGGTCACGGTATTGCCGAATTTGCCGGAGAGTTTCATAAACTGGGCGGCAAGGTGTTGCTTATTGACCAGGTGTTCAAGCATCCGGACTGGAGCAAGGAGTTGCGCAAGTGCTATGACATGTATCCCGGGCTTAAGATCATATTCACCGGTTCATCGGTCATGCGTCTTAAGGAAGAGAACCCGGAGCTTAACGGTATAGTCAGCTCATATAACCTGCGCGGTTTTTCGTTCCGTGAATTCCTGAACCTTAAGGCCGGTACGGCATTCAAGGCGCACCGTCTGGATGACATACTTAAGAATCATGTCCAGATTGCTCAAGATGTACTGCAGCAGGTCAATCCGCTTGAGTTCTTCCAGGATTACGTTCATCACGGTTTCTATCCGTTCTTTTTGCAGCAGCGCAATTTTAGCGAGAACCTGCTCAAGACTATGAACATGATGATTGAGGTTGATATCCTGCTTATCAAGCAGATAGACCTTAAGTATCTGGCCAAGATCAAGAAACTGTTCTACTTGATGGCGGTATCGGGGACATCGGCTCCAAATGTTAGCCAGCTGGCCAAGGAGACCGATACCTCGCGTGCAACTGTCATGAACTACATTAAGTATCTGGCCGATGCCAGACTCATAAACATAGTCTATGCTAAGGGCGACAGTTTCCCTAAAAAACCGTGCCGCGTGCTAATGCATAACTCAAATCTTATTTACACAATCTATCCGCCGCGTCAGGACCGTCAGGATGTGATTGACACGTTCTTTGTAAACTCTATGTGGAAGGACCATGTGGTTCACAAGGGCAGCAAGGGATGGTCGTTCCTGGTGGATGGCAGTGTAAACTTTAAGGTTTCAACAACCGAGGGAAAGACACGTTTGCAGCAGGATTCGTTCCATGCTGTTGACGGACTTGATATAGGACATGACAACGTAATTCCGTTGTGGATGTTCGGTATGTTATATTGATACACAAGATTTTCAACAACTATAAACAACTATGGCAAAGAAATTTATCACTTGTGATGGTAACGAGGCTGCAGCTCACGTGAGCTATATGTTCTCGGAGGTAGCCGCTATCTACCCCATCACCCCGTC
>CACWIN010000039.1 GCA_902760965.1 uncultured Bacteroidales bacterium
ATTACTAATACTTTTTGTGAAATAAGGATTCTCAGTGGCAGTGCCAAACGGAACCGTCCCCTTTGGCCCGAAAAGAACCGTCCCCTTTGTGCCCCTATTTTTTACGGAAGACTAGGTTTAGGATTGCGTATTGAACGAGCATTGCCACAAGCATTACTGCAATGGGCGCAATGAGTTCGTGCATGCCGATCCACAGGAACACGTTGAGCAGTGTCATGTGGAGCAGGAAATTTACGGCATGACTGCCTGCAAATCCCGCAAACCTTCCCCACGAGGGCGATGAACGGAATGTAAAGTAACTGGTAGCTATAAAGTTGCAGACAAACGATATGATATAGCCGGTGGCATATGCAAGATTGTGACCGGCGCCAACCCTGAGCAGCACATAATAAATTCCGTAGTGGATTCCCGCCGCCACGGTGCCTACTATGCAGAACCTTATGAACTGCACAATCTGTTGCCGCTTTCCGGTTATGAATTCTTTAATCTTGCCCATTCGGAATGCAAAATTACAATAAATGTTTATATTTGCGGATAACAGTTTACTAACCTAATTACTGACTATATGAGACATTTGTTCCGCAATGCTTTGTTGTGTGCCACTGTTATGGCAGCAGGTACGTCTGTACAGGCTCAAACCAGGCATACTTTTGCCAACCCTCTGGATGTGGTTGTAGGCAATGAGCGTGCAGTTCGTGGCGGTGAGCCCGTAGTTATAATTTTTGAGGATGATTATTTCCTCTTTGTTTCCCACAGGCGCGGTTATTGGTATTCGCCCGATTTCCGGAACTGGACATATGTGGACGCTCCAGGTTATCCGGCCGGTGTGGTATCGGTTGTAGAAATGGATGGCAAGCTGATAGGTTGCTCCATGAATAACCGTAATGTGTACAGGGCTATTGACCCGCGCAAGGGTGAGTGGGAAAAGATAGGAGAGCTGTCAAGTGACCGATACGGCGATGCCAACATGTTTGTGGATGATGACGGCCGATTATACATGTATTTTGGCTGGTCACAAATAATGCCGTTCCAGGTTGTGGAGCTGGACAAGACTACATTCAAGGAGATTGGCGAGCCCAAGCCTCTGTTCTGGAGTGACATAAAGAACCACGGATTTGAGGTTCGCAAGCCTGAGGATGTGATCTACTCAATATTCAACGGTCGACGCGATTACGGCCCCGAGGAACTGCCATGGATTGAGGGTCCGTACATGATCAAGCACAACGGCAAATACTATCTGCAATATGCTGCAATTGGTCTGGAGTTTATTTCATATTCACACGGTATCTATGTGTCTGACAGTCCGATGGGCCCGTTTACTTATAGTGAGCACAACCCGCTCACGTTCAAGACCAGCGGATTCCAGGTTGGCGCAGGACACGGAAGCACTTTCCATGACAAAAAGGGTAATCTGTGGACCATCTGCATGATTCCTGCACAGTATGGAGAGGGCGGTCGCGGATCGGAACTGGCCATTTATCCAACGGCTGTCGATAAGCAGGGCGTGATGTACTCCAATACTGCTCTGGGCGACTATCCGCAGTACTATCCTGATGAGCGCCAGGTTGGGGGAGTTGACAACTATGTTGACTGGAAACTGCTGTCAGTCAATAAGAAAGCCATAGTTTCTTCAACCTTTGAGAATTATAAGGCGAGTCAGGCTCTTGATGAAGACTTTAAGACCTGCTGGGTTGCAGCAACAGGTGATGCAGGCGAGTTCTTTACCGTTGATCTGGGTGGCAAGGCTACCATCAACGCCATTCAGCTGAACTGGGATCACATTGGTGCAGCACGTGCCGGTGGCGGCCGTGGCGGAATGGGCGGCGGAATGATGGGCGGCATGGGCGGCGGTGCCCGTACGCAGCAAGCCGAGCAGCTCTACCAGTGCTATGAGGTGTTTGTATCGGACAACAATTCCAGTTGGACCAAGATCATAAGCAAGCCTCAGAACAAGATGGAACTCAAGCATGAGTACATTGAATTGGAGAACCCCGTAAGCGCACGTTATGTCAAGGTTGTCAATGTTGCTACGTATGACAATGCCAAGTTCTCAATCAAGGACCTGCGTGTATTCGGTACCACACCTGACATGAAGACCCAGAAGGTTAAGAAGTTCATGGCTGTACGCAATCCAGAGGACCGTCGTGAGGCCAACGTTATCTGGGAGCCCGTTGCAGGTGCCGATGGCTATATCGTCCGTTACGGCATTGAAAAGAAGAAACTGTACAACAGTTATATTGTCTATGGCAAGAATGAACTCTACATGCACTCTCTGAATACATCGCCCAACTATTACTTTGAGGTTGAGGCATTCACAAGCGGCCTGCCGCAGTACAGGGAGAACCCGCGTGAGACCATCGGTCTTGGTGCTGAGTTACAGATTGCCAAGCGTGCTGGCGGCGGTAATGCCGGCTATGCCCAGGGTGCAGGTACAAGGTACATCATGCTCAAGGAGAACGTAAACGAGTATTGGTTTGATGATGTCGATGCAGGAACCTGGACTCTGAGCCACTCATACGGACCGGTTCTGTGGTCAGGCCAACTCTCTGAGACCGATGTTATCTCAACTGCAGCCAACCCCAAACCCACGGTAACCGCCAAACTCACTCTGCTGGGTGAGGGTACCAACATTACCGGCACCCTTCAGATGGAGGTTATTCCCGGCAAGGAGAAAGCCCGCATCAGGATTGTGGTGAGCAAATAAAAAGTTCGATTGAGGACAGATGCACACAGGGGCACACAGGGGCACAAAGGGGACGGTTCTTTTTGTGCCCCTCTTTACAACACCTTCTAGAGCAAGATTTAGGGGCACAAAAAGAACCGTCCCCTTTGTGCCCCTGTCCCCAATGGTACTGTATGTTAAAAACCATTAAACGCTATTGCAGTTTAAAAGGAACCCTATATATTTGCAGTGTATTAGTGAAGTAATACACCGAATCATTATATATAAATCGTTATGAAAAAATCATTTTTACTGTTTGCTACAGTCCTTATGTGTGTGGGTTGTAATAAAAAGGTGGATAAAGAAGCCTATGTTGTAGATTGCGACCAGGTCCAGGATGTCCTTTTTGAAGATGTAACCACTAATGTACGTGTAGTCCCGCTGATGAGCAGTGAGCCTCTGGGGGCCAGTTACTCTGTCATGGGATCGGACGATGAAGTGTTTATCAGAGACAACACCCATGAGTATGTGTATTATCTTAAGGATAACAAATTGCAGGGTACGCTTCATTCCGTAGGTAGGGGGCCCGGTGAGTACATTACGCTTAAGCACATTTCTTATAATAAGAACAATAAGGTGCTGTATCTTCAGCATTACGAAGATTCAAAGACCATACTCCAATATTCGGTGCCCGATATGAAATACATCGGTAAGCTTACTGTGCCTGCCAGTTCTGTAGCCAGAGTCTATCCATATGATGACAACACTCTTATTATGGCAATGGAATCGGAACCGAATAAACCCGGAGTGTTCCTGTATGACATCAAATCCCAACAGATTACCAGGAAAGTGTGTGATATCGGCACTTTTTCGTTCTCGTACAGTGAGCGTATCCTTGAAACTTTCAGCAAGGATCATCCGTATATGTCACAGTTTGGTACAACCCATCAGATTTGCCGTATAGGTGCCGATAGTATTGATGTAATGTTCAAATTCAATTTTGGCAAATACACCCCTGATGCTATGGTCTATGGACATATTGAGGATCTTGCCGATGCCGAACGTGTACTCGGGTATTTCTTTGACTCTCAAAACAGTGAAATGGTTAAAAACTTTATTTATCCCTATTACACTGACAATGAGAATCTTTCATTCTGGTACACAAACCTTATGGGTGATAAATTCTGGTATTTCAAAATGGAGAATGGTAAGGCGGAAATGTACAAGGGATTCCGTATTCCCGGCCTGAACCTTGAGGTCAAACCTTCGTTCAGTACCGGCCATGGTTATGCTATGATTATTGAAGGTGTGAAAGAGTCGCTGATTGATCCCGATACTCCTCTTTCGCCATTGGCACAAAAGATCATTGACGTAATGTCAAGCCAGAATGACAACAATCCGGTCTTGCTTTACTTTGACATTAAGTAGTTACAGGGGCACAAAGGGGACGGTTCTTTTTGTGCCCCTCTTTACAACACCTTCTAGAGCCATATTTAGGGGCACAAAAAGAACCGTCCCCTGTGTGCCCCTGTGTGCCCCTATGTACCACTATGTGTGTCTGGTGACATTCTGTAATTATTTTGGTGAATTTGCTTGCAATTTGAAATTGAATATGTATCTTTGCGGCAAAATTGTTAAGGCAATGGATTATAGGGTTACATTTAACTGCTTATCCAATAAGATGAATGACAAGCTGAATAATAATCAGAATCTGAATAATAATCAGGTCCTGAATAATAGTTGTTGTTCTTCCAGCCGGACAATTTGGTGATGTAAGTTATTTATTGATTATAAAGGCTGGTTTTTTTTAAGACCGGCCTTTTTTATTTAAATGCATATGGAGACAAAGTACATTTTCATTACCGGCGGAGTAGTTTCATCGCTCGGAAAGGGTATCATTGCAGCATCGCTGGCCAAATTGCTTAAGGCTAGGGGGCTCAGGGTTACAATCCAGAAATTTGATCCTTACATAAATATCGACCCCGGTACGCTTAATCCATATGAACACGGTGAATGTTATGTGACCGAAGACGGTGCCGAGACCGATCTTGACCTGGGCCATTACGAGCGTTTCCTGGGCGTATATACATCAAAGGCCAACAATGTCACAACCGGCAAGATATATGATACAGTAATCCGAAAGGAGCGTGAGGGTGCGTATCTGGGCAAGACTGTGCAGATTGTGCCTCATATTACCGATGAGATTAAGCGCCGCATGCTGCTGCTCGGACAGACCGGCGAGTTCGATGTGGTATTGACCGAAATAGGCGGCACCGTGGGCGATATGGAATCGCTGCCGTTCATTGAGGCCGTCCGTCAGCTCCAGTGGGAACTCCCCGAGGGTTCATGCATGTCAATTCACCTTACGCTAGTGCCTTATCTGAGTGCCGCCAAGGAACTCAAGACCAAACCCACCCAGCACTCCGTACAGATGCTGCAGCAGGCCGGTGTCCAGCCCGATGTCATTATCTGCCGTACCGAGCATCCGCTCTCTGATGAACTGCGCCGCAAGGTGGCACTGTTCTGCAATGTCAAGCCCGGCCACGTAATCCAGAGCATCGATGCCTGGAGCATCTATCAGGTGCCGCTCAATATGCATGAGGAACATCTGGATGAGCTGGTTGTGCGTAAGTTGGGCATAGAAAACTTTAACCAGCCGGAGTTGTCTGGCCTAAAGGAGTTCCTGGATCGTCTTAAGCATCCCAAAACGGAGGTGGATATTGCATTAGTAGGTAAATATGTATCACTCCAGGATGCCTACAAGTCAATTCTTGAGGCTCTTGTGCACGCCGGTGCCGCCAATATGTGCAAGGTTCATGTGCACTCCGTACAGAGCGAGGATATTACCGCCGATAACGTGGCCGATAAACTGAAAGGCATGAAGGGCATCCTGGTTGCTCCTGGATTCGGCTCACGTGGTTTGGAAGGCAAGATTGAGGCAGTAAAATACGCCCGTGAAAACAAAATTCCGTTCCTGGGCATCTGTCTTGGAATGCAGATGTGCGTGGTTGAGTTTGCCCGCAACGTACTTGGTTTTGCCGATGCCCAGTCAACCGAAGTGGATCCCGATACCACACATCCCGTAATAGACATGATGGAGGATCAGAAAAAGACCACCATGAAGGGCGGTACCATGCGCTTAGGTGCTTATGAGTGCCAGATCAGCAAGGATACTCTTGCCTACAAGATATACGGCAAGACTCTAATAACGGAGCGTCATCGCCACCGCTACGAGTTCAACGCCAAGTATGCCGAAGATTTCAAGAAAGCCGGCTTAGTTGCATCGGGGCACAATCCCCAAACTGGTCTCACGGAGATTGTGGAACTCCCGCAGTCAGTGCATCCCTTCTTTATCGGCTCCCAGTTCCATCCCGAGTACAAAAGCACCCCAGAGAACCCGCACCCGCTGTTCAAAGCATTTATTGCTGCCTGTAATAGTACAGCCTGCCGTTAATAATCACTATTCCACGGTACGGCGCATCTATTGCGCGGCCGTTCAGGTCGTGAATCAAATCAGTGCCCGGTGAAGCAGGAACCAGCTCCACGTCGGTGGAGTACTGTTTGAGAGTCCAGTTGGCAGCAATGTGGTTATCGGCATTCAGATCACGGAGCAGCAGTACCGTTGTTTCGGCCTGTTTCGATACAGGCCACGGAGCCACGCTCATGTAGGTAACCTGGTCAACCACAATGCCCGCAGCATTGCTAAGACGCACCGACTCACCGTTGTTGGACAGTTTTCCATCGTCCCACTGCCATACCTGATCATCCTTGAATTCCGGTGTAAACTTGGTTTCATCGGCCACGACATAAACGCTTCCCTGTGCCGGAATCAGGCTCTCTTCGGGGAATACAAAGTCAAAGGCCTGACTAAGAACGTATCCGCTTATGTCAAAAGGAGTATCGGCAGGATTATAAATCCTTATGTACTCTGACTCGGAATCAAGCATGGGATGATAGCAGATTTCACTTATCACGGGTTCAATCTGTGGGGTCTCAGGCATGTACAAAGAGCCAATCTTCAGTTCTGCGGGCGTTAGAATGAACTCCGTGGCCGATGCAAACTGCGGATCACCGTACAAGTTACCCATGGAGAGAGTGTCGCCGTCCGATAGCGATCCGCTGAACCTGATGCTGGACCTGGCATCGCATTGGTATGTCTGGTCATAGCTGTTGGAAAGAATACATTCGGTAACCACGGCATTTCCGCCCAGACGGCCTTCGACCTTCTCATAGCAGGCCACCGGAGTTGCCACGGCAAAGAACGTGCATTTGTCAATATCGGCATGACAGGAGTCCTTCACAGCAACGCCCATGTTGGTCTGGATGAATGTTGAGTTGCTCACCTTTACGCTTGAGCGTTGGCCTACGCTTACGCCCTTGTCGGTGATAGTGTATGCAAACAGGCTGTCAATGACCACGTTCATGGCCTGCTCACCTATATCTACGGCATCACTGTTATTGCCAAGGAAATGATGGGCAACCACATCCTTGATGATTCCATCATTTATGCCGTCAAAGTCAATGGCATCAGTGTCAACCTGGTCATTGCCTATGAACGTGCAATGCTCCACGCGTCCCTTGCCGTACTTTATGTTTATCAGGTCACCCGTAACACGGCTGTGTATTATGCTGTTCGTAAGCGTCACGTCACTGTAACGTGCCGTAATGGGATTGCTCATCACATCTGTTATGTTCAGATGGTCAAGCACCAGTTGCTGACAGTTATATGCCGATATGGCCGCCACACAGTTGTACATACGCGGTCCCTGGTTGGCATCATGCATGGTTGCATAACTTAGCGTTGACTTGGAGTCGCTGTTTATAATGCAGATGGCTCCCCAAGACTGTCCGGTATATTGCGGATTGAGCACAAAACGTATGCTGTCTGAAATGGTACCCTGAGCGGTAAGACCTCCGTTCACAATCATGCAGGAATTGGGTGCAAACCTTATCTCAACTCCCGGCTCAATGGTCAGGCGTGCACCTTTGGCGACAGTGACATCGGCCGCAGTATAATAAGGTGACTTGGACTTGAGCAGAGTCATATCGCTGGATATTATATCAGGAAGCATGTTAAGGCCATCGGGCTCATACATTGCCTCTACTGCTATATCGGAATCAACTGAGAATTTGATTGTGGGGCTGGTTTGTCCGCTCAGCCTGTCTTGCGATGCCGTCTGGTTGAGTACTGCCAGGAGCTCAACGTCCATAATGATATCCGAGCTGTTCCTGGCATTCTGGTGCACCTCAACGGCTATGGTGTTTTCGCCCTGATGCAGACATGATGGATCAATATCGTACGTGACATATCTTATTGCGGCACGCTTGGGGATGGCGTAATTATCAGCCAGCGGATTTGATTCATAGTTCTCCCTGAGGTTGCTGCGGATTATCTCCTTGCCGTTGATGAATACAACCGCGCCGTCATCGCGCAAAAGGCGGAGCTTTATCTGCAGGTAGGATGAGGGATTTTCATCAATGGTGAATTTGCGGCGGAAATATGTAATGACATACTTGGAATTTTCGGAGCCGTAGTTCACGGTAGTATTTATCAGGTCCGTCATCTTGTTGTCAGTGTCATATCCAAGAGGCGATGCGCCCGATTTCCAACCTGAATCATTGAACGTAGTTGAATACCATCCGGAGGGAGTGGTTCCGTCATCAAGATATTTCCATTGACTGCCGGTGGATATCAGCTTCTTTACGGCATTTTCACGCCAACCCTTGAACGTGTAACCCACGCGCTCTTCGGCCGTAAGGGTTATCTCCATATCGGTGGGGTATGATCCGCTCCACTTGTTCTTGTCAATGGAGAGACCGTTGAACTCAAAACCGGACTTGCCGGTAAGAGTGAGTAGGGCAGGTGCCCCCGCGCCGTAGTTCTCATACAAATCCCAAAGCAGCACAATGGGACGGCCGTTGCAGAAATCCCGCAGATAGCTTATCCTGCTGCGCCACTGACGGGTCGATGTAAGGGCATTTCCGCTGTAGGAACTGCTGGTGCCCAGCCATCTCTGAACCTGCTGTTCCATTAGCGGCTCTATATCCTTGGCGTGCTCAGTCACCTGGCGCTGAATCTCTTCAGGATTGAACGCCGTGAACAGAAGGTCGGCAGTACGTTTGCAGAAATATTTGCGGTAACCGTCATTATTGAGCATTGAGCCGAATGGCATGTTGGTCTTTCCGGCATACCAGTCGACATAGTCATCGGCATATTTGTTAAAGCCGCGGTCACCGTCAGTGAATATCCAGCGCCACACACCTTCGCCTTTTGGCTTCCAGGCCATGGGGTTGTGGTTGACCGATGTATTATGGCTCCAAATTTGCGCCACCATGAAATCGGTATAGTTCTCAACGTCCATTATTTCGACTAAGGCATCATAATTGGCCTGTACGCTCAGGTCTTTCTGCCACAGTTCCTTGTAGTGGTTCCACTCCTCCATATCGCCGGCTTCAATGTTCTGGTCACCTTCAATCATATCGAATGTGCCGGCTTTTAGCCCGTAGCGGGTTTTAACATACTCCTCGTTGACCTTTTCGCGTATGTTGTGTATTCCTAAGAATTCGCCGTTAAGATATACCGCCGACGGACGGAACGCCTGCAGCGCAAGGTTGAGTCCGCCCCTGCGGCAAGCCTGTTGGAGCAGGCCGTCGCGGAACATGGTGTAGTTCCAGTCATTGCCCGATGCGCGCAGAGCAAAGTCATCAAACGTGGTGCGCTCATCATCATGGAACAGCTGGTAAGACAGCTTGCTCTCGCCGTATTTCTTCTTGAAATACACTCCAAGCATCTTTTGCGGCAGCTGCCATGCGTAGAGACCGTTTATCTTTACGCCTACCGCCTCGTTGAATGCGGGTCTGTCACTGCCGTTGTTCTCGTAGAATTCTATATTTACCGGGACTTCAAAATCGGCCTTCTCGTTATATTTGTTGGTATAACCGTAAATTCCATGCTCAGAGTCCCAGAAATTGCTGCTTTCGGTTGCCAGCGATACTATAGGCAGACTGTGCCCCTGGAACTCATCATTAAGGAAATAGGTCATTGTCTTGGTAATGCCCGGCATCATGCCATCCTCAAGTATGCGTGCCCTGAGCACCGTTGTCTTTGTGAATGTTAGCGGGGCCGAATATACATTTGACTCCTCTGTCGGCTCCGAACCATCGGTGGTGTAATATACCACGCCGCCCTGATCATTGGTTATGGTAACCGTAACCGATCCGGCATAAGCTCCGCCCTGTGTCAGTATGACCGGCTGGTTGGATTGGCCGGTATAGCCCTGGGTGGTATTGGCGGCACCGGGAGTGGGGGTCATAAAGAAGACTTCCGTTCCGGTATTATCAATTGAGCGGCCATAGCTTATGTCAATATATTGCGCCCCGAAAGACATAAAGTCAACCATTACGCTGTCTGTGTCAAAAAGGCCAACTTCCTCGCCGTCGGCGCTCAGTTTGAAACCGGCGTGAAGTCCGTCGGCTATGTCATCGCACCATATAAGCAGATAACCTCCGGCCTTGATTGATGTACCCTCAGGCAGAATGTATTTTTGGGGTTTCTTTAGGTTGTCCGTAACTGACCAGCCGCTCAGGTCTACATCGGTCTGTCCCGCATTGTACAATTCTATCCAGTCGGCATTTGAACCGTAATCGGGATCCTCATTGATGCTGTTGTTTGATGCAAGCACCTCATTTATAGTAATCTGTGCTTTGGACGGCAATGCTGCTACAACGCTCAGCACCACCATATAAAAACAATAAGATATTCTCATAGTCAGTTTATTTTTGACAGGATGTAAATTTAATGTCTTTTTTGGAAAAAATACCGAAATTCGCAGCCTATAAACATATTAATCAGTAGTCATGAATTTTAAAAACCTTATTATGCGCAGTGCATCCAAGATGCTGTATGTTGCAGCAGTTATTTCAACAGTCCTTTCATCGGCTTTATTTGCAAGTTGTGATGATGATAAGAAAACAACAGAGACACCTCTCTCGGATGCTGAGAAATCAGAGTTGCTGGAGCGTGCATACGTATATGCATTGCCTCTTATGCTCATGGATGCAACATACGTAAAGATGACCAATACGGTCGATACCGTTCCGCAGCAGTCGCCTGCCAACCGTTTCATTCATGCCCGCAAACTGGCCAATGCCAAATTCAAGGATGTTGTAACACCCAATTCGGACACCAACTACTCGCAGGTCATGATGGATCTTTCGGGCGATGCGCTTGTGGTTAGGCTGCCTCATACGGACCGATTCTGCATGGCCGAGATTCTTGATGCATGGTCAAACTGCATAGCCGCTCCCGATGCCACTACAATTACCGGGGAGTATGGTTATTGGGTCTTTACAGGTCCTTCGTTTACCGGTACTGTTCCGGAAGGCATGACTGTCATTAAAAGCCCCACTGACCATGTGTGGATGCTTTTGCGCACCCTCTGCATGGGTGAGGATGACCTGCCCAACGTAATAGCTATACAGAATGAGATGAGAACATATATGCTCAGCGATTTTCTGAATGGAAAGGTTGAATACTCCGGTAAAGGCACATATGATCCTGCCAACAATTTCACTCCGGTAAAACATGTGTTAGGTATGTCCATGACAGACTTCTTTACACGTGCCAACACCCTGATGGTTACCAACCCGCCTGCTCAGGCCGATGCAGAGTGGATTGCCGATCTCAGCAAGATTGGTGTGGGCCCCGGTCTTACATTTGACGCCTCTGTGTTTGGTGACAAAGCCGTTACACTCTGGCGTACCCTTGTATCGAACATTATGAACATAACTCAGCCGCGCAGCATGCAGTTCGTTAAGGATAACGGTTCGTGGAGATTTTACGGTGAGCCTATTGCCGAGTTCGGTACCGAGTACTACTACCGCGCCATGATTGCCGTGGCAGCTCTGGCTGCCAATCCTGTAAGCATTGCAGTATATCCGCGTGCCGATCTCGATCAGATGGGTGATACTTTGAACGGTAATCATCGTTATCGTTTGCATATCGAAAAAGAGAACTGGCCGGACACCAACGATTACGGTTTCTGGAGCATAACCATGTATGACAAGGAGAATTTCTTTTATGACAACGAGCTGGACCGTTACAACATTACTGACCGCAGTGATTGTGTAAAGAACCCGGACGGCTCACTTGACATACTCATTCAGTATGAAAAGCCCGCTGAAAATATAAGCAACTGGCTTCCTGCGCCTAATGACAAATTCCACCTCTATTTCAGAATCTACAATCCAGTTGAGCGAATAACCAAGAACGAGTGGAATATGCCTACAATCACTCGCTTGGATTAAAAGGTGGAAAAGGGGACTTGGGGGCTGTCCTCTTTTACAATTTTTATATATGTTTGTACAGAATAACCAAAAGAAAAATAATATGAAAAAGAATCTGTTTGTTAATGCTGCTGTACTATGCTGCGCGGTTTCAATCCTTGCTCTGACGGCTTGTGACAATGATGAGAATGTGAATTACGTTAAGAGTTACTCTTATTCAATTAGCCAGTCCAACATGCTTGACTTTACCTATTATGATCAGAGTGAAAGCAGTGACATACTTGATGCCCTGAATACAGCCATCGGTGCTAATGGCAGTATCTATAACACTCTTTCCAGTCCCGATGACCAGAGAATGATAAATGCCTGTAATAACGTGGTTAACCGCTATTCCAATATCAAGAGCGTTTATCTGGTATTCGACCTTGTCCGTGAAACCTATGACCCTGCTCCGGAAGCGGGAAGAAAGGTCGATGTTATCAAGACATATAAATTGGGTAAGGCTCTGACAGAACCTTATGTCACTTATTCATTTACGTCGAATTCTGAAGAGGCTTTCGCTGAATTGGAAAACAAAAAGGAATCACTTGATGAAAAAGTGTATAAGGCAACAAGGCGCAGTCTGATTCAGATAGTGGGACGTCATTATTCGTCAGGCGGAATCTATGGCGGTACATCATCTGCATTTGAGGGCAGATTCAGAGGGGCGCTTGGCTATCCTTTCAAGGATAATATGGATAATCAGAATTATTTGGTTAATGTCTGTGACTCTATAGCCCAGGCTCATTTAAATGATACATTGGCTGTGAAAGCGGTTGTTAATGTATGTAAGACCGGCATTCTTAATGAACAACAGACAAGAATAAAGACATACGAGTTCCCGGTTAATGTTGAATAGAGTGTCTAAATGTTGTCTATTTGATAGTTGCTCTTTCTATTTGATAGGAAATTAGAGAAAAATGTGATATTTTGAAAAAATAATTGCTGTTTTTAGAACAACGAATCAAAATAGTGCATATCTTTGCACCAGAAATCAAGAACAAAACAGAATTTCATGTTTATCGGTTTTAAAAATATAACCACTGTTCAGCTGAATAATAACCAGCAGCAGAATAATCAGAACCAGAATAATAATCAGGTTCCGATGGTTATACCTTTTGACCGGTCAGGTATGTAACTGTTAGTATTATTAAATCAAAAATATAAAGGCTGGTCTTTTTGAGACCGGCCTTTTTTTGTTTCATGATGGATCCAACAAACAAATAATTGTCAAACCCTTTAAAACAAACTAATATGAAGAAAATTGAAGCAATCATCCGAAAAACCAAGTTTGAGGATGTAAAGGAGGCTCTTTTTGAGGCCGACATCAACTGGTTCTCGTATTCAGAGGTACACGCTATCGGTCAGGATCGTCAGGACCGGATTTACCGTGGCGTTATGTACAGCACTGACATCATCTCACGTATCGAGATTACGATCATCTGTCGTGACCAGTTTGTTGAGCCTGCCATCAATGCCATTATGGGTGCTGCCCGTACAGGTCAGGTGGGTGATGGCCGAATCTTTGTGAGCCCCGTGGATGACACATGGTCAATCCGTACCGGCGAACACGGTGATACCGTATTGAGAGACAAAAAGTAAGTGTAGAACAATTAAATCATTAAGTTATGGAAGACATTACAACAATTAGTGGACTTGATACCGTATGGGTATTGATAGCAGCAATGCTGGTGTTCTTTATGCAACCTGGATTTGCGCTGGTTGAAGCAGGTTTTACCCGTTCAAAGAACACAGCCAACATATTAATGAAGAACTTTGTGGATTTCATGGTCGGTTCATTCCTTTTCTGGATGATAGGATTCGGCCTGATGCATGGAAGCGGCAACGGTTTCATAGGAAGCCTTCATCTTTTTGACTGGTCATTCTTTGGTGACACAAACGTTCCGGCAGAATGTACCTTGATTTTCCAAACAGTATTCTGCGCCACAGCTGCCACAATAGTATCGGGCGGTATGGCCGAGAGAACCAAGTTCTCAATGTACATCCTTATTTCGATTATCATCTCTGTACTCATCTATCCCATTGAGGGTCACTGGACCTGGGGCGGCGGCTGGCTTTCAGAGCTTGGTTTCCATGATTTTGCAGGTTCAACAGTTGTTCACTCTTGCGGTGGTGTGATTGCTCTTGCAGGTGCAATGGTACTTGGTCCACGTATCGGTAAGTATTCAAAGACTGGCGAATCCCGCGCTATTCCCGGTCACAACCTGACATTCGGTGCTCTGGGCGTATTCATCCTGTGGTTTGGATGGTTCGGTTTTAACCCAGGTTCACAACTTGGTGCCGAGGGTGTTGAGAACGCAATTGCAATCTCTCATGTAATGTGCACAACCAACATGGCAGCAGCTACCGGCGGTATTTCCGTTCTGTTCCTCACATGGTTGGTATACGGCAAACCTTCACTCTCTCTGGTATGCAACGGCATCCTGGCAGGTCTGGTAGGTATCACAGCAGGTTGCGACCTGGTATCAATAGGTGGTGCAGCAATCATCGGTGCCGTTTGCGGTTGCGCAATGGTTGGTTCTGTTGCCCTGATTGACAAGATCTGCAAGATTGATGATCCCGTTGGCGCTGTTTCGGTTCACGGAACATGCGGTATCCTGGGTACTCTTATGACCGGTATGTTTGCAGTTGACGGTGGCCTGTTCTACGGTGGTGGCTGGCACTTCCTGGGCGTTGAGGCTCTTGGATCACTGGTAACATGCGCTTGGTCATTCGGTCTTGGTCTGCTCACATTCATTATCCTCAAGAAAGTTCATGGCATCCGCGTTGAGGCCCGCGTTGAAGAGGAAGGTCTGGATATCTACGAGCACGGTGAAACCGCTTACAACATTTAATTCTCAATTATTTTAATAACCTTACAAATTAAAGAATTATGAAAAAGATTTTCTCAATAGTAACATTAGTGATAGCAATTGTGGCACCTGTAAGTGCCGAAGTGGAAACAACCGTAGGAGCCGATGTGGTCAGCCGTTATATCTGGCGTGGCTGTGATCTGGGCGATGCAGCTTTTCAACCCACATTGGGCGTAAGTGCCGCAGGATTTGACCTGTCACTCTGGGGAAGCACCGGCATAGTGAATTATGCCGACACCAAAGAGTTTGACATTACCTTGAGTTACGGCATTGCCGGACTTAGCGTAGGTGTCACCGACTATTGGTTAAGTACAGGTGATGAGCCTTACGGACGCTATTTAGGATATAAGGAAAAAGAGACAAACCACGTGTTTGAAGCGTTCCTGGGCTATGATCTTGGATTTGCATCCATATCCTGGTACACAAACTTTGCAGGTAATGATTTTAAGGCCGATGGAGAACGTGCTTACAGTTCATACTGTGAGTTATCGGCACCCTTCAGCGCTTTTGGAGCAGAGTGGACTGCAACTGCCGGTTTTGTAGCAACAGAGAGCATTGAGTATGCAACCGATGGTTTTGCAGTGACAAACCTTACACTCTCAGCTGCAAAAGAGCTTGAGATATCAGACCGATTCAGCCTTCCCCTGTCAGCAGGACTTACCGTTAACCCCTGCTCAGGTATGGCATATCTGGTATTCGGAATCTCATTCTGATTTGTTCATTTTTTGAAAGGAATCCACAGGACCGTTGTTAGCGCGATCCTGTGGATTTTTTTATCAGTTGCGGTGAGTCACTTCAGCTTCTTCATTTCATAACCCAGACGATGCAACTCAATGGCGGCGCCAATGGAGAACATAACCTGGACGGCACGGGCATAGACATAGAATGCGCGCGGACTTTGAGGTTCTATCTTTTCCTGGCGGATAAATGTTACTGCGGTCTGGGCGCAGGTCTGCATCAGTGAGGTGATTTGCTGTGCTTGCATACCATCGGGCAACAGGCCCAGTATGTCTTTCAGAATATGGTCATCCATATCATCAAAACCGTTGGGGCCCAGCAACACGCTGTATGGCTGATCCTTAAGTTTGTTCCAATCGCGGTTCCACCAGCAGGCCACTGCCATTCCTATGTAACCGGCCCAGGCAACCGAAACCGTAGGGTAGGACGCAATCTCCTTTACACCGTCGGCAATATACTCCGGTGCAAGTTCTTTCCACTTAAGGTCTATGTCATCGGACCGCAAAAGAATGCCGCCGAGCATTCCGGCATCGGTACAAATCTTGAGCAGTTCCCTTTCCAGACGGTCCTGGAACATATTGTAATAGAGTTGATCTTCCATATTGTGATATATTGGACAACAAAGGTAATTTTTTTAACTTTGTGCCATTCACTACTAACTACAAATATTATGAGAAAACTTTCAGGAGCGCTGCTTATGGCAGCCATGCTGGTTCCCGCTTGGAGCACAGCACAAAAATGGGAAGGTCTGGCTGATGTTCCCCAGATGGGCTGGAACAGCTGGAACAAGTTTGGACAGAACATCAGTGAGAAACTTATCCGTGAGCAGGCCGATGCAATGGTGGCCGAAGGTCTGGTTGATGCTGGATACATCTATTTGAATATGGATGACTGCTGGCACGGCGAGCGTGATGCCGACGGCTTTGTTCAGCCCGATCCCAAGACATTCCCTTCAGGAATTGAGGCTCTTGCCGATTACGTTCACTCCAAAGGTATGAAACTGGGTATATATTCCGATGCTGGTCGCAAGACCTGTGCTGGCCGTACCGGTAGTTTTGGTCATGAGTATCAGGATGCCCTGCAGTATGCCCGTTGGGGAATAGACTACCTTAAATATGACTGGTGCTCAAGTGAGAATATCAACCCTCGTGGCGCGTATGCCCTGATGCGAGATGCCTTGCGTGCTGCAGGCAGACCTATTTTATTCAGTATGTGCGAGTGGGGTACCAACAAACCCTGGGAGTGGGCTGAGAATGTAGGCCACTCATGGCGTACCACCGGTGATATTACCGCCCGTTTTGCCGGCAACCCCCGTCAGCGCGGCTGGGGTCAGACAGTTCTGAGCATCATTGACCAGAACGCCCCCTTGCGCAAGTATGCAGGTCCGGGCCACTGGAACGACCCCGATATGCTTGAGGTTGGCAACGGCATGAGCGTAAACGAGGACCGCGCCCACTTTAGCATGTGGTGCATGATGGCCGCACCGCTTATATTGGGCAATGACCTGTCCAAGATGACCGATGAGACCCGCGCCATAATCCTAAATAAAAAGGTGATAGCCATTGATCAGGACAAACTGGGCGTGCAGGGACTCCGTTACAAGACCGAAAACGAGATTGAGTACTGGTTCAAGCCGCTGGAGGGTGGCGACTGGGCATTCTGCCTGCTCAACCGCGGCACAGAGCCTGCAGAACTCAATATCAATTGGCAGGACTACAACTTTACCGATGATGAGGTAAGCAAGCTTTCCACATCTTTTGACGCCATAACCTATAATATTGAGAATCTGTGGGAATCAAACGCCAAGAAGGCAAAGGTGGGCACCACAAAGAAGACTCTCAAGGTAACGGTTCCGGGTCATGATGTGGCAATGTATCGCCTTACCCCTAAAAAATAAGTAACTTAGGCTATAACACAAAAAGGCACAATTGGAATATTCCTCTTGTGCCTTTTTGTTGGTCTATGCTCAGAGCGCTCATCAAAAGCCTCGATAGTGTTCCAAAAAGAGTATCTGAATAACTATCTGAGTAGATGCGCAAGCATTCGGAGAAAGAAAATGGTCTTTATGACCTTTTTTAAAAGGTGGGTGCAGGCTCGTTATATAGCTTCATGAATACTTCACGAGCAGGAACTTGGACAATTTCACCCTTCTCATTGTCCTGTAGTACCATCTCACCGCGTTTTGCTTTCATCTTGAGCGTTTCATACTCAGCCCACTCAAGACCTTTAAATAATCTTTCTCTCTCTTCTTCTGTCATTCTTATGCAAATGTTGGTATTTTATTTGGAAGTTCAAAATAATTAGAAAACAATTATCTTGACCAGATAGCCATGTCAATGGAATCTTCCACAGTTTCCTCAATGCTGTCGTCCAGGGCGGGGAAGAGGTTCATTCCTGTCAACGTTTCCAGTTCATTGACCGTACACCAGTAATCCTCTGGCTCATGGTGAGTGCCTTCGTTGGGCAGAACCATTGCAATGCTCTGGTAATTGCCATTGGCCTTGATTAGGAAAGCTTTGAAGAATGCGTCGGGGATTACAACCTTGTGCTCACCCAGAGTGCCGTATTTGTTTGTGCCGATGATGGGTCCGCAAACAATATAAACGCTGCCGTAACGCTCGGCCATTCGTCTGGCAAGTTTCTCGGTGGTTTCCCAGTCACCGGAATTCAGCTTGCCGTTCTGTGGACAGATGTTGCTCAGATAAAAGCTCTCCTCGTAAGCTTGTACGGACCATCGCATATCGGCCTTAGGCGCCATGTGGCCACGCTGCCAGCCGTTGTCATTCTTGTAGTCTTCGCGGTATGCTGTACGCTTACCTTTGGTTTCGGGATCAAATCGGAAGCTCTCATTGCCTCTAAATCTTTCCGGCGGATTAACTTCATTGGCCGTTAGTTCATACGCTACCCAATCGGGAATGAGAGTCTCGCGGTTGTAGAGTGTAGCATATCCGGTATGGACATATACATCCTGGCCGGGGGACACAGCAGGCCATTCAAGCGGTAATTTCTGAACGCTCTGGCCGCATGCCTGAAGGCTGAGGCAGAGTAGGGTGGTTAATATAAAATTGTATTGTTTCATCGGTTCTGATATGACGCAAAAATATCCTTTTTTTCAATTAACGTCCATCCTTTAACTTCTAATATTCCGAGGTGCTCTTGTACAATACCCAAATAATGCCTTAATATGCAAAACTAACTCCAAATTCTCCCCTTGTCTATGGAAAAGAATCACTCAAAACGCAATCTAATCATATCTCTCGTCATATATACGATAATCTTTGTTTTTGTCTCATATCTGGGAGATTTAGGATTCAGTAAGTCCGAACGTTATATCGTCATACTAGCTATTGGCGCTGTTTTATTAACCATCCAGTATTATTTTATGAAAAAGAACAGAGCCAAGAATAAAGATCAGGATGGCGAGGATAGAAAGTTGTCTTAAAAGTCCGTTATAACAAAATGCCACATTATTATATATAAAGGTGGCAAAATGTAAGCAACTAAAAAATTTTAGCAATAAAGTGTTATTTTCTTACCAAATGATTTGGTGGATATAAAAAGAGTGCGTAAATTCGCATCGTAATTAGCAAAACGATATGGCAAAAGGTTTGGTTTACATAGTAGCCAATAATAATTTCAATAATAATCAGAACCAGAATAATAATCAGGTTTTGATGATTACTCCTTTTGACCAGCGGGAAAGCTAATCATTAAAGAATATACAGGAAACAACATAAAAGACTGGTCAAATTTGATCAGTCTTTTTTTTGTTCCAAACAGCTAAGCGAAATAATTAACAAAAAACAATAAGTACTATGTGTGGAATAGTTTCAATCTTCAGGATCAAGGAACAGTCAGAACAGCTGCGACAGCAGGCTTTGGAAATGAGTCGTAGAATACGTCACCGCGGTCCGGACTGGAGTGGAATTTGGTGCGGAGGAAGCGCCATCCTGGCTCATGAGCGTCTGAGTATTGTGGACCCTCAGTCAGGCGGCCAGCCTTTGTTCAGTATGGATAACCTGCAGGTGCTGGCTGTTAACGGAGAGATTTACAACCATCAGGCAATTCGCCGCGAGTATGAGGGACGCTATGAGTTTCGTACCGGCAGTGACTGCGAGGTAATACTGGCTCTTTATAGGGATGCAGTGAATGCCGGTGGCAGTGAGGAGGATTTTATCCGTATGCTTGAAAGATTGAACGGTATTTTTGCTTTTGCACTTTATGACGCCGAGCGTGATGAGTACCTGATTGCCCGTGACCCCATAGGCGTTATACCTCTTTATATAGGTAAGGACGCACAGGGACATGTTTGCGTGGCAAGTGAGCTTAAGGCTTTGGAGGGTATCTGCACCGAGTATGAGCCGTTCCAGCCGGGACATTTCCTGAGCAGCAAAAAGGGTCATATGGTAAGGTGGTGGACTCGCGACTGGTTCAAGTACGATGCAGTGAAGGATAACGGGGCCGATGTTGCAGAACTGCGCAAGGCTCTTGAGGCTGCTGTAAAGCGTCAGCTTATGAGTGATGTTCCTTATGGCGTATTGCTCTCAGGCGGTTTGGACAGCTCGGTTATATCGGCCATTGCACGTAAGAACGCAGCCCGTCGTATTGAGACCGATGACCAGCAGGAGGCATGGTGGCCGCGTCTGCATTCGTTTGCAGTAGGTCTTAAGGGTGCTCCTGATTTGGCAAAGGCACGCGAGGTGGCCGATCATATTGGCACTGTTCATCATGAAATACACTACACAATCCAGGAGGGATTGGATGCCATACGTGACGTGATCTACTTTATAGAGACCTATGACGTGACCACGGTACGTGCCAGCACACCAATGTATCTTCTTGCCCGCGTAATACGCAGCATGGGTATAAAGATGGTGCTGAGCGGCGAGGGGGCCGATGAGGTATTTGGAGGTTATCTCTATTTCCACAAGGCTCCCGATGCCAAGGCATTTCATGAGGAGACCGTACGCAAGCTGTCCAAGCTGCATCTGTATGATTGCCTGCGCGCCAACAAATCACTGGCAGCATGGGGTGTTGAGGGCCGCGTTCCGTTCCTTGACAAGGAGTTCCTGGATGTTGCAATGCGCTTGAACCCCGCCGCCAAGATGTGCCCCGGACAGGAGATTGAGAAACGTGTGGTACGTGAGGCTTTTGCCGATATGTTGCCCGAGAGTGTTGCATGGCGCCAGAAAGAGCAGTTCAGTGACGGTGTAGGTTATAGCTGGATTGACTCGCTCAAGGAGATTACCGCAGCAGCTGTTAGTGACGAGCAGATGGCTCATGCAGCAGAGAGGTTCCCAATTAACACTCCCATGAACAAGGAGGAGTATTATTACAGGAGCATATTTGAGGAACATTTCCCAAGCGCATCGGCAGCCAAGTGCGTGCCTAGTGTACCAAGTGTTGCCTGCTCAACTGCCGAGGCTCTTGCATGGGACAAGAGTTTCAAAAACATGAACGATCCCAGCGGCCGTGCCGTTAAGGATGTACATCAAAATGCACTCAAATAGTGTATAAAAGTATCAATTTTATGCCTTAAACATTTTTTTAATGTCATTTTGAGTAAAATTATGGAGAATAGTTTTCATATTGCAATAATAAATAGTACTTTTGCCATGTTTTTGAAACATAAAGACAGGAAAAAGTATGAAAGTGTTGATAGAATATGGTTTCAGATATGCTCTGGAGGTTGGTTTCAATCCTAAGCGTAATGTCTGCGGCTGTTTGGCTATTCTCTCTCCAGCCGGGGAGTAAGCCTATCGGCAACATTTATCTTTACATACAAATATAAAGGCTGGCCCGCTTGGACTGGCCTTTCGTCTTTAATAACAAACAAGAACAAAAAACTTAAAAACAATACAATTATGAGTGAACTTAGATTTGATGTGATACAGGATGCTTTCAAGAAGAAGGCAGCTGTAGTGGAGACACCGGACAAGAAGACGTCAGAGTATTTTGGCGAGTTGGTGTTCAACCGTGACAAGATGCGCAAGTATCTTGATGACAAGACCTTCAAAGCTATTGTGAACTGCATTGACAATGGTGAGCCTCTGGACCGCAAGACAGCCGATGGCGTTGCTGCCGGAATGAAGACCTGGGCAATGGAGCATGGCGTAACACATGTAACCCACTGGTTCCAGCCACTCACCGACGGTACCGCCGAGAAGCATGACTCTTTCATGGAGTATGACGGCAAGGGCGGTATGATTGAGACTTTTGACGGCAAAGCCCTGGCTCAGCAGGAGCCCGATGCTTCATCGTTCCCAAGCGGCGGTATCCGCGCCACTTTTGAGGCCCGTGGTTATACCGCATGGGATCCCACATCACCTGTGTTCATACAGGATGACACCCTTTGCATACCTACAGTATTCATTTCATATACCGGTGAGGCTCTTGACTACAAGACTCCTCTTAAGAAGGCTCTTAAGGCTGTGAACGATGCAGCTCTGCCTATCTGCCGCATGTTTGACCCCAAGGTAAAGAAGGTGTTCTCATATCTGGGCTGGGAGCAGGAGTACTTCCTGGTTGATGAGGATCTCTACGCTGCACGTCCTGACCTGATGCTTACAGGCCGTACCCTGATGGGTCACGCCTCATCAAAGAACCAGCAGCTGGATGACCACTACTTTGGTGCAATTCCTTCACGTGTTGCCGCTTTCATGCGCGACATTGAGATTGCCGGTTACAAGCTGGGTATACCTCTCAAGACACGTCACAACGAGGTTGCTCCCAACCAGTTCGAGCTTGCTCCCATATACGGTGAGACCAACCTTTCAAACGATCAGAACCAGCTGATGATGAACGTGATGAACAGCATTGCCCGCAAGCACGGATTTGTAGTTCTGTTCCACGAGAAGCCGTTTGACGGAATAAACGGTTCAGGTAAGCACAACAACTGGTCACTGGGTACCGATACCGGCACACTGCTGCTGGCTCCCGGTAAGGATGCTATGGGTAACCTGCAGTTCGTTACATTCTTTGTAAACGTTCTGGCTGCCGTACAGAAGCACAATGATATCCTCAAGGCTTCGATCGCTACCGCTACCAACGCTCACCGTCTGGGCGCCAACGAGGCACCTCCCGCCATTGTGTCGGCCTTCCTTGGCAAGACAATGACATCGGTTCTCAAGAAACTGCTTGAGGTTCCGTCAGATACTCCTATTGAGATTGCCGGTAAGAAGGGTAAGTCACTTGGTCTGGTTGAGATTCCTGAGATATTTGTTGACAACACTGACCGTAACCGTACATCACCGTTCGCATTCACCGGTAACCGTTTTGAGTTCCGTGCCGTTGGTTCAAGCGCAAACTGCGCAGGTGCCATGACCGCTCTGAACGCAGCCGTAGCCGAGCAGCTGATTGCCTTCAAGGCCGATGTTGATAAGGAGATGAAGGCTGGCAAGGCCATGAACATTGCTATCATGGATACCTTGAAGCCCATCATCAAGAGCATAATAGAAGTTGTATGCTTTGACGGTAACGGTTATACCGATGAGTGGAAGGCTGAGGCTAAGAAGCGTGGTCTGGATACCCTGACCAACGTTCCTGAGATGTTCAAGTCATTCACCACTCCTAAGGCAATAGAGCTCTTCACCAAGCTGGGTGTTTACTCAGAGAAGGAGCTTGAGGCTCGTAACGAGGTTAAGTGGGAGATATATACCAAGAAGGTACAGATTGAGGCCCGCGTAACAGGTCGTATGGCTCTGAACCACATCATCCCTGCCGCTCTTGCTTATCAGACCAAGCTGCTCAAGAACATTGACCTGATGAAGGATGTATATGGTGACAGCTTTAAGGATATGGCCGCTGTAAGCATGGGATTCGTAACCAAGATCTCTGAGCTGGTTAACCTGCTCAAGAAACAGGTTGATGATATGGTTGAGGCCCGCAAGGTTGCCAACAAAATCGAGGGTGAGTATGAGAAGGCCATGGCTTACCATGAGATTGCCGAGTCTCTCTTCCCGCTCCGTAAGACCATTGACAAGCTTGAGGAGATTGTGGACAACGACATGTGGCCGCTGCCTAAGTACCGCGAGCTTCTGTTCATTAACTAATTGAAATTTAATTCTTCGCTTCGCTCCGAATGATGGGAGCGAAGCGGAGATTAAATAAAATAAAAAGAGAGAGATAGAAATAATTCCCTTATTTGATATTTTACAATGAAAGATATAGCTAATAGCCAAAGCCAATGCCAACGTCCATTGGCATGCAGTGCCAATGGCCTATACGACCCTCAGAACGAGCATGATGCCTGCGGTATAGGTATGATGGTAAACCTTAAGGGGGGAAAGACACACCAGCTTGTTGACAGTGCGCTCACACTTCTTGAGAACATGAAGCACCGTGGTGCCGAGGCTGCCGACAACAAATCAGGCGACGGAGCCGGAATTATGCTTCAGATACCGCATGAGTTCATCCTCCTGCAGGGTATCCCGGTACCTGAGCGTCTCAGTTACGGAACAGGACTTGTGTTCCTGCCCAAGGACAAGGCTCTTGGTGATAAGTATCTGGACATAATCCGTGAGGAGGTGTCCAAGATGGGTCTGGAGCTTACCAATGTCCGTGAAGTACCCGTTAACAGCAATATACTGGGCGATGCCGCACGTGCCACTGAGCCGCGCACGGTTCAGATATTCGTAACCGGAGCATCAGAGGCTGATGGTCTGGAGACCAAGCTCTATAAGGTACGCAAGCATGTTGAGCAGAAGATTGACAACCGTGATTTCTACATTGTATCACTTTCATGCCGTATCATTGTCTATAAGGGAATGCTCACCTCCACACAGCTGCGTGAGTATTATCCTGACCTGAGCAGTCCGTTCTTTACGAGCGGCATTGCAATGGTACATTCACGTTTCAGTACCAACACATTCCCCACATGGTCACTGGCCCAGCCGTTCAGAATGCTGGCTCACAACGGTGAGATAAACACCATTCGCGGCAACCGCGGTTGGATGGCAGCCCGTGAGAGCGTGCTTTCATCGGCCGCCCTGGGTGAGGTGAGCGATATTCATCCTATTGTTCAGCCCGATATGAGCGACAGTGCATCGTTTGATAACGCACTTGAGTTCTTTGTACGCTCAGGTATGTCTCTGCCGCATGCAATGGCCATGATGATCCCGGAGTCATTCAATGAGAAGAACCCCATAAGTGATAAGCTCAAGGCTTTTTATGAGTACCACTCAATCCTTATGGAGCCGTGGGACGGTCCTGCCGCAATGCTCTTTACCGATGGCCGTTATGCCGGAGGTATGCTTGACCGCAACGGCTTGCGCCCCGCACGTTACCTCATTACCGATGACGGTATGCTGATCATGGCATCGGAGGCCGGATGTATCCAGGTTGATGCTGCCAAGATAGTAGAGAAGGGTAAGCTCCAGCCCGGTAAGATACTCCTTATAGATACTGACAACGGTCAGATTTTCCGTAACAACGAGGTTAAGGATGCTCTGGCCAGCGAGCTTGACTATGCAGGATGGCTCAGCGCAGGACGTGTTGAACTGGGTAAACTAAAGAGCGGCCGTAAGGCACCCAATGATATTAAAGACTATACAAGACGCTTAAGGGCGTTTGATTATACACGTGAGGATATTGACCGCGTGATCGTTCCTATGTGTCAGACGGCTCAGGAGCCTCTGTCATCAATGGGTAACGATACCCAACTGGCTGTCCTCTCTGACCGTCCGCAGCTGCTGTTCAACTATTTCCGTCAGCAGTTTGCGCAGGTTACCAACCCGCCTATTGACCCCATCCGTGAGGAGCTTGTAATGTCACTGACCGAGTACATCGGCGCCGTTGGCATGAACATCCTTACCCCCAGTGAGGGCCACTGCAAGATGGTTCGCCTGCCGCAGCCGGTTCTTACCAACACTGAACTTGATACCCTGTGTAACATACGTTACAAGGGATTCAATACTGAGGTCCTGCCCATCCTGTTTGAGAAATCAAAGGGAGTTCAGGGTATGGCCGATGCCATAGACAGCCTGTGCAAGGAGGCTGAAAAATCAGTCGATGCAGGTATCAACTACATTATTCTTAGTGACCGTGGCATAGATGAGACTCATGCCGCAATACCTTCGCTGCTTGCAGTAAGTGCCATACACCACTATCTGGTATCAATCCAGAAGCGTGTGCAGACCGCTCTGATTGTTGAGAGCGGTGAGATTCGTGAGGTTATGCATGCTGCTTTGCTGCTTGGTTATGGTGCCAGTGCCGTTAACCCGTATATGGCATTTGCAGTGATAGATGACCTTGTCAAGAAGGGTGAGATCCAGCTTGACTATGAGACCGCTCAGCACAACTATATCAAGGCTGTTGACAAGGGTCTCAAAAAGATACTCAGTAAGATGGGTATCAGCACCATACGTTCATATCGTGGTGCCAAGATATTTGAATCAATTGGCTTGAGCCAGGAACTTCTGGCCAAGTATTTTGGAACAGCATCATCGACCGTAGGCGGTGTAACGCTTGATGGTATCTGCAAGGATGCCGTACGCATGCAGGAGCAGGGATTCAGCAAGACTGAACCCGATGATGTTCTTCCGTTCATAGGTCAATATGCGTTCCGCAAGGACGGAATACGTCACGCGTGGACACCCGAGGCCATTTCAACATTGCAACTTGCAACCCGTTTGGGTAGCTACAAGAAATTTAAGGAGTTCTGCTCAATCGTTGATGATCGTCCCGAGCAGCTGTTCCTGCGTAACTTCTTTAAGTTCAAGAGCAACCCCATTTCCATTGATGAGGTTGAGCCTGCTGAGAACATTGTTAAGCGCTTTATTGGTGCCGCAATGTCATTCGGCGCCATTAGTAAAGAGGCTCACGAGGCAATAGCAATTGCCCTTAATACTCTTGATTCACGCAGCAACACCGGTGAGGGTGGTGAGGACAGCGACCGTTTCCATACCGATGTGGACGGTGTATCACTGAGCAGCCGCATCAAGCAGGTGGCATCGGGCCGATTCGGTGTTACTGCCGAGTATCTGGTCAACGCTATGGAGATTCAGATTAAGGTGGCCCAGGGTGCAAAACCCGGTGAGGGCGGTCAGCTGCCGGGATTCAAAGTGAACGAGATCATTGCCCGTACACGTAACTCAATTCCAGGAATTTCACTGATTTCGCCTCCTCCTCATCACGATATCTATTCTATCGAGGATCTGGCACAGCTTATATTTGATCTGCGTAACGTTAACCCCAAGGCTAAGATCAGTGTGAAACTGGTGGCCGAGAGTGGAGTAGGTACCATTGCAGCCGGTGTGGCCAAGGCCAAGGCTGACCTGGTGGTTATTTCGGGTTCCGAGGGCGGTACAGGCGCATCACCAGCATCATCAATCCGTTATGCAGGTATTTCACCTGAAATTGGTCTTAGCGAGACTCAGCAGACTCTGGTTCTGAACGGTCTGCGCAAGGAGATAGAGGTTCAGGTAGATGGTCAGCTCAAGACCCCGCGTGATGTAATATCAATGGCTCTGCTGGGTGCCGGAGAGTTCGGTTTTGGAACAGCTCAGCTTATTGTTCTAGGATGCCTCCTGATGCGTAAGTGCCATACAAACGCATGTCCTGTAGGTGTTGCCACTCAGGATCCCGCACTTCGTGCCAAGTTCCGCGGTCACAGCCAGTACCTTGTAAACTACTACATGTATATGGCTCAGGGCGTAAGGGAGTTCCTGGCCGATATGGGATTCCGTAAGTTTGAGGATATAATTGGTCGTACGGACCTTATTGAGATAGATACCACAAAGTTCAACGACAAGACTCGCGGTCTTGACTTTAGCCGCATGCTCACCAAGATTGACGGTGACCTGTACAAGGTTGAGGATCAGATACATGACCTGAGCAAGGTGCTTGATCAGAAGATTATCAAGGCATCGGCCGATGCTATTGAGAAGGGTACCAAGGTTGACCTTTCGTACGATATCATAAACACTGACCGTGCCGCAGGTGCAATGCTTTCAGGAGAGATAGCAAGCAAGTACGGACATGACGGTCTTGAGGACGGAACAATTAAAGTAACGTTCAAGGGATCGGCCGGACAGAGCTTTGGCGCATTCCTTATGAAGGGCGTTAGCTTTAAGCTTGTGGGTGAGGCCAATGACTATGTAGGCAAGGGTCTTTCGGGTGGCCGCATTGCAATATGCCCGCCCGCTGAGAGCAAGTTTGACGCATCCGAGAACATCATAGCAGGTAACACCATCCTGTATGGTGCTACAAGCGGTGAGATATTCATAAACGGTCGTGCAGGTGAGCGCTTTGCTGTACGTAACTCAGGCGCCACAGCCGTAGTTGAGGGCGCAGGTGACCACTGCTGCGAGTATATGACCGGCGGTCGCGTTGTTGTTCTGGGTACTACTGGACGTAACTTTGCCGCAGGTATGTCTGGCGGTCTGGCTTACGTCTGGGACAAGAACCATGACTTTGACTATTACTGCAACATGGATATGATTGAGCTTGACCTTATTGAGGACAAGGCTGGTCGTGACGAATTGCACGGATTGATAGAGAAGCACTACAAATACACGGGCTCAGCTCTGGCCAAGAAGATGCTGGATAACTGGGAACAGTATGTAGGTGAATTCATACAGGTTACTCCTATCGAGTACCGCCGTATCCTGCAGGAGGAGAAGATGAAGGCGCTGCAGCAGAAGATTGATAACGTTCAGCGTGATTATTAAATTGTAAAGAGACACTACTATGGGAAATCCAAGAGCTTT